>DATBUG010000429.1:0-13044 GCA_036516315.1 Citricoccus sp. | reverse complement strand
GCGGTACGCCTGCATGCTGGCCTGCGACAGGGCATCGGCGGCGGCGAGCCGGGCGGCGACCAGCGAGGTCTCGACGTCCAGCCCGGGCAGCGGTGCCGGCTGGCGGCGCGGGGCCCGGCGGGCCGGTGCCGGGGTGCTCATCGGTCCGCGGCCCGCCCGCCCGTCAGTGCGGCGTCGGGCTCGGGGACGGACTCGAAGGCGTCCCGGTCGCCACCGGCGTCACCCCAGCGGCTGATCGGCCAGGCGATGACCTCGGCACGGCCGGTGACGTCGTCGAGGCTGATGAACCCGCCCCCGGGCCCGTCCTGGTGGACGCGGGAGTCCGCGGAGGCGTCACGGTGATCGCCCATGACCCACAGGTGCCCCTCGGGGACCGTGACGTCGAAGGGCATGTCCGAGGGCACCGATCCCGGGTGCAGGTACGGCTCGTCCACGGGCTCGCCGTTCACCGTGAGCCGGCCGTCCGCGGAGCAGCACTCCACCCGGTCCCCCGGCATGCCGATGATGCGCTTGACGAGGTGCTGTTCGGAGGAGTCCGGCATCAGCCCCACGAACTCGAGGGCCTCCCGGACCGGGTTGGCCGGCTGGGGCGCGGGCTCGCCCAGCCAGCCCTTGGTGTCCTGGAAGACGATGACGTCCCCGCGGTCCACCTCGAACGGGCCGGGGACCAGCAGGTTGACGAAGATCCGGTCGTTGACCTGCAGGGTCTGCTCCATGGAACCGGAGGGGATGTAGTACGCCCGGAACAGGAAGGTCTTGACCAGGAAGGAGGCCAGGAGGGTGATGAGGATGATCAGGACGACCTCGCGGACGGCCAGCCACAGCCGGCGGCCGGAGGATGGCGGGGTGGCCGTGCCGTCGGTGCTCTCCTGGGCCATCACGCCGTCCTTTCCATGGGTCCAGCTGTCCACTCTACCGCTCCTCAGGGCCCCTCCCCGGCCGGGATGCCGGCCCGGCGCTCCCGCGGCCAGGCGATGGCCTCGGCGCGCCCGATCACCTTCGACTCCCGGATCATGCCCCCGCCGGGAGCCCCGAGCAAGGACCGCGAGTCCTGCGAGGCGTGCCGGTTGTCCCCCAGCAGGAAGATCCGCCCCTGGGGGACCTCGACGGTGAACTCGACGCGGGAGGCAGGGGGCGGGCCGGCCAGGTGGTCCTCGGCGACCGCGCGCCCGTTGACCTCGAGGTGTCCGTCCGCGCTGCAGCAGGCGACGGTGTCCCCGCCGACCCCTGCCACCCGCTTGACGTAGGCCGTGGTGTCCGGCAGCAGCCCGAGCCACTGCAGGGCGTCCCCGCCCCAGCGCAGCGGGGCGGGCCGGGAATCGTAGGGGGCGAAGCTGCCCTCCCCGTCCACGACCACCACGTCCCCGCGCTGGACCGGGGCCTGCGCGTAGGCGTCACGGTCGACGCTGATCCGGTCGCCCTCGCGCAGCAGCGGTTCCATGGACCCCGAGGGCACGAGGTACAGGTCCGCGACGGTGCTGCGGAGCAGGGCCGAGGCGAGCACCGCCAGCACGACGACGGCCGCCACCGGTACGAGCCGGCGGCCGGTCCGGCCCCCGGGGCGTTCACGGGTACGCGAAGGGCGCCGGCCCCCCGTGGGGTTCCGGCGCCCGGTGCGCGTCGCGCTGGGCACGCGCGGGCCGATCAGGCCTGCGAGGCGCCCTTGGGGGCCGCGGAGAAGTCACGCTTCTCCTTGATGCGGGCGGCCTTGCCGTGGCGGTCACGCATGTAGTACAGCTTCGCGCGGCGGACGTCACCGCGGGTGACGACCTCGATCTTGTCCACGATCGGGGAGTGCACCGGGAAGGTGCGCTCCACGCCGACGCCGAAGGAGACCTTGCGGACCCGGAAGGTCTCCCGCACGCCGTGGCCCTGGCGGCCCATGACGTAGCCCTGGAAGACCTGCACACGGGCGGTCTTGCCCTCGACGATGTTCACGTGCACCTTGACGGTGTCGCCGGGACGGAAGTCGGGGACGTCGGTGCGCAGCGAGGCGGCATCGACGGAGTCGAGAATATGCATGCTGGAACTCCTGGTGGACGCCACAGGTCATCCACGTGGTCGGTGGCACGCCGGCCGGTACCCCGGGGCGGGGTGGCGGGATGGGCGTGCCCAGGCTGTCGACCGGCGGACCCGTACCGGGTGCCGGCTGGCCATACTGTCGGCATCCGCCCCCTGTGGCAGGTCGGATGTCCAGTTGACACAGCCGCCCATTATGCCAGAGAGCCCGGCCCGCTGCCAGTCAGGACGGTCCGGGCCCGGGATCAGCCGGCGTCCGGCTCCGTCCCGGGCAGCAGGTCGGGCCGGCGCGCCCGGGTCCGCTCCAGCTGCTGCGCCTGGCGCCACGCCGCCACCTTGCCGTGGTCCCCGGAGAGCAGGACCCCGGGGACGTCGAGCCCGCGCCAGGAGGCCGGCTTGGTGTAGACGGGGTACTCCAGCAGCCCGTCGCTGTGGGACTCCTCGACGAGGGACTCCGGGTTGCCCACGACGCCGGGGACCAGGCGCCCGATGGCCTCGACCATCGCCAGGGCCGCCACCTCGCCGCCGTTGAGGACGTAGTCCCCCAGGGAGACCAGGCGGACGTCGAACGTGTCCGCGGCCCATGCGAAGACCCGCTCGTCGATGCCCTCGTACCGCCCGCAGGCGACGACCAGGTGGTCCTGGGTGGACAGCTCCTGGGCCATGGCCTGGCGGAAGGGCAGGCCCGACGGCGTCGGGACCAGCAGGACGGGACGGCCCAGCGAGGCCGCGCGGCCGGCGTCGGCGATCGACTCCAGGGCCAGTGCCCACGGTTCGGGCTTCATCACCATGCCGGCACCACCCCCGTAGGGGGTGTCGTCCACGGTGCGGTGCCGGTCCACGGTGTGCTCGCGTAGGTCGTGGACGTGGATCTGCAGCAGGCCGTCCCGGCGGGCCTTGCCGATCAGCGAGACGTCCAGGGCGGAGAGGTACTCCGGGAAGATGGTGACGACGTCGATCCTCACGGCTGGTCCGGCTCCGGCTCGTTGAGGGTGAGCAGCCCGGGCGGCGGGTCGATGGTGACGGTGCGCTCCTCGAGGTCCACCTCGGGGACGATCTCCTCCACGAAGGGCACGAGGGCCGCGGACCCGGAGTCCAGCTCGACCTCGAGCAGGTCCTGGACCTCGCCGGTGACCAACCCGGTCACGGTGCCGACGCGGACGCCGTCGGCGACCACGACCAGCCCCAGCAGGTCCTCCTCGTACCAGCCCTCGTCCTCGCCCGCCTCGTCCGGCGCGGCGTACAGTTCGGTGCCGCGCAGCTCCTCGGCCCCGTTGCGGTCGGTGACCTCGACGAAGCCCAGCAACAGGATGTCCTTGTTCCAGCGCGCGCGGGTGACCGTGAGGTCCCCGTCGCGCCCCCCGGCGCCGCGCCGCCCCTCGAGCACCGCCCCGGGGACGAAGCGCGCCTCCGGGTCGTCCGTGTAGAGCTGGACGGTGACGTCCCCGCGGATTCCGTGGGGCTTGCCGATGCGGGCCACGCGGACGCTGTCCTGCGGGCCTGCGCTGGTCTCGGGCATGGCGGGCGTTCCTCTCACTGTGATGGCGGTCCGGACCGGCGGGGCCGGGACACGACGATGGCCCGCGCCGGACGGATCCGGACACGGGCCATCATGTCATGTGACCGGCCCTCGGGCCGGGGGCGGGACCGGCCGGCGGCTACCGGCGCCGGTCGGTGTCCACCACGTCCACGCGCACCGGATGTCCGGCCAGGCCGTCCAGGACGGTGCGCAGTGCGGTGGCGGTACGGCCCTGGCGGCCGATGACGCGGCCGAGGTCCGCCGGGTCCACGCGGACCTCGAGGACCTCGCCACGACGGTTGGTGCGCAGGTCCACCTGGACGTCATCCGGGGAATCCACGATCCCCCGGACCAGGTGCTCCAGCGCCTCGACCAGCATGGTCACTCGGACTTCTCGTCGGCCGGGGCCTCCGCGGACTCCTCAGCAGGGGCCTCGGCGGACTCCTCGGCGGCGTCCTTCTTCGGGGTGATGGCCTCGGGGATGATGACCGAGCCCTTCTCCGGGGCCACGAAGGTCTCCTTCTGCTTCGGGGACTTCAGGGTCCCCTCCGCGCCGGGCAGGCCCTTGAACTTCTGCCAGTCGCCGGTGATCTTCAGCAGCGCCAGCACCTGCTCGGTGGGCTGGGCGCCCACGGACAGCCAGTACTGCGCGCGCTCGGAGTTGACCTCGATGAACGAGGGCTCCTCGGTGGGGTGGTACTTACCGATCTCCTCGATCGCCCGTCCGTCCCGGCGGGTGCGGGAATCGGCGACGACGATGCGGTAGAACGGGGCGCGAATCTTGCCGAAACGCTTCAAACGGATCTTTACGGCCACGGGTGTGGTAGCTCCTGGTTCTTGGTCTGGGCGCAGCGCGGGTGCCGGCCGTGGGGTTGGCACGGGACCCTGCCCTGCTGACGGAACGACCGCCCGGTGGATAGAGGGTCGCCCGGACGGCGGTTCAGTACCCGTCCATTCTGCCAGATGCGTCCGGAGATCTCCTACTCGGATGCCTGGCCCGCCGCCGCGTCCGCCTCCGCGAGCACGAGCAGGGTGTTCCAGGGGTCGCGGACCTCCAGGCCCCGCTCAGTGCGCCGGGTGGCCCGGCCCGCGCTGCGCAGCCGGTCCTCCGCGGCATCGAGGCCGTCCCCGCGGGGCAGGGTCAGCTCGACACTGCCCAGGCCCAGGGTGTTGCGCCGGGGCCCGACCCCCGTGGAGTTCCACGTGTTCATGGCCATGTGGTGGTGGTACCCGCCGGCGGAGACGAACAGGGCCATCGTGCCGAGCCCGGTGGTCTTCTCGAACCCCAGTTCGCCGACGTAGAACTCCTCGGCGGTGTGCACGTCGCCGACCTGCAGGTGCACGTGGCCGACCGAGGCCGGGGCGTGGCGCAGGTTCGCCACGGCGTCCTCCGTGATATGGGTGTTGAGGTACGTCTCCCACGGCAGATAGAGGGTGGCCATGTCCACCTGCCCGTCCGGGCGCCACGTCCAGGCCGAGCGGGGACGGTCGACGTACAGCTCGATGCCGTTGTGGTCCGGGTCCTGGAAGTAGAACGCCTCGGAGACGTAGTGGTCGGAGCTGCCGACGAACCGCGTCGGGTCGTGCCGTAGGGCCGTGTACACCGTGGCGGCGAGGTCGGCGGCCTGTTCGAAGAGGATCGCCACGTGGTACAGGCCCGCCTCGCCCTCGCCGGGCAGCTTCAGCCCCCGGGCCTCCTCGATGGCGACGAGCGGCGTACCGGCCCGGCCCAGGACCACGTCCGGGCCGTCCTCGGCGACGGGGACCAGGCCCAGGGCCTGCTCGTAGTAGGCGCGCAGGCGCGGCACGTCCTCGGTCCTGAGCGTGACTACGCCCATGGCCAGGTCCGCCGGCAGCAACTCGTGCTCGGGTCGGCCGCTGATGGACTGGCGGTTCAGGGAGGCGGCGGCCGGGTCGACGGTGAAGGTCATCTGGTCTCCTGGGACGGTTCGGGTGCGGGATGGCGCGGTCCGCTCGCGGTGAGGGGCGCCCGTCATCCCGTACAACACGCTTGATCCTTCAACTATTCCGGCGTGACGCGATCGTGACCGGGGTTTCCCCCGGTCTCAACCGTTGCCGCTTTGTTGCTGGCCACCGTGCGGTTTCCGGGCTTCAATGGTGCGCAGGACTCTCCAGAGGACCAGCCACCTGTTTATCCCCCGAGTGCCGACGCGCCGCGGCGCACACCCCAGGAGAACCATCATGAGCGGACTGCCCCCGATCCCCCTGAATGCCACCGTCCACGACCTGCGATCCATCGCCGCAGCCCACGAGGTGCCGATCGTCTACGTGCTGGACGAGTACATGCGCCAGCACCCTCACCAGGAGGCGGCCGCCCACGGCCTCGATTCCCGGTAGCGACCCCTTAGCGGCCCCCGTCACGGCCCGTGCGCGACCGGACCGTGCCGGTCACTGGCCGGGCCCGCCCCCGAGGTACTTCTCGAAGCCCTTGGGCAGGTTCAGCGAGGACGGGTCGAACCCGGCACCGTCCGCCTGCTGGCCGAAGGCCGAGCCCGGAGCCGCGGTGCCGGAGCGCTTGCGCCGCTCCTCCAGTTCCCGCATCTCCTGCGCGGCCTTGGCCGGGTTCCCCGAGCGCGGCTTGGCCTTCTTGTTCTTGCCCTTGCCCTTGCGCGCGCCCCCGCCGCCGCCTCCGGGCATGCCGGGCATCCCCGGCATGCCGCCACCGGCGGCCATCTTCTTCATCATCTTCTGGGCCTGGCCGAAGCGCTCGAGCAGGCCGTTGACCTCGGAGACCTGCACGCCGGAACCCCGCGCGATCCGGGCCCGCCGTGATCCGTTGATGATCTTCGGCGCCACACGCTCGTGCGGGGTCATCGAGCGGATGATCGCCTCGATCCGGTCGACCTGACGGTCGTCGAACTGCTCGAGCTGCTGGCGCATGCCCTGGGCCCCGGGCATCATCATCAGCAGCTTCTTCATCGAGCCCATCTTCTTGATCTGCTGCATCTGGTCCAAGAAGTCGTCGAGGGTGAAGTCCTCCTGGTCGACGAACTTCTGGGCCATCTTCTCGGCCTCGGCCTTGTCCCAGCTGCGCTCGGCCTGCTCGATCAGGCTCATCACGTCGCCCATGTCCAGGATCCGCGAGGCCATGCGATCCGGGTGGAACACCTCGAAGTCCTCGAGGCTCTCACCCGTGGAGGCGAACATGACGGGCTTGCCCGTCACGGAGCGCACCGAGAGCGCGGCGCCGCCGCGCGCGTCGCCGTCGAGCTTGGAGAGCACGACGCCGGTGAAGCCCACGCCCTCGTTGAAGGCCTGGGCCGTGGCCACCGCGTCCTGGCCGATCATGGCGTCCAGGACGAAGAGCACCTCGTCCGGCTGGACGGCGTCACGGATGTCCGCGGCCTGCCGCATCAGCTCCTGGTCCACGCCGAGGCGGCCGGCGGTGTCGATGATGACGATGTCGTTGTACCGGGAGCGGGCCTGTGCCACGCCCTCACGGGCCACCTGCACCGGATCGCCGGTGGCGTCCTCGAACTCGCTGGAGACGCCCGGGTGCGGTGCGAAGACCGGCACCCCGGCCCGCTCGCCGTTGATCTGCAGCTGGCGCACGGCGTTGGGACGCTGCAGGTCCGCCGCCACCAGCAGCGGGGTGTGCCCCTGGCCCTTGAGGTGCCGCGAGAGCTTGCCGGCCAGGGTGGTCTTGCCGGCGCCCTGCAGGCCGACCAGCATGATGACGGTCGGCGGGTTCTTGGCCAAGTGGAGGCGGCGGGTCTCCCCGCCCAGGATGCCCACCAGTTCGTCATTGACGATCTTGACGACCTGCTGGCCGGGGTTCAGCGCCTGGCTGACCTCCTCGCCCAGGGCACGCTCCTTGATGTGGGCGATGAACTCGCGCACCACCGGGACGGCGACGTCGGCGTCCAGCAGCGCCCGCCGGATCTCGCGGGCCGTGGCGTCGATGTCCGCCTCGGACAGCCGTCCCTTGCCCTTCAGGTTCTTGAAGGTGGCGGCCAGGCGGTCGGACAGGGAGTTGAACACGGCGGTGCTCTTTCCTTCGGTGTGCGGTGCGGGCCCGGTGGGGCCCACAGGTCGGTCGTGCTGCGGGCGGCGGCTTTCTCGGACGACGGCGGGGCGGGCCGCGTCATGCGGCCCGCCCCTCGAGCGGATACCTCAGCGCGGCCGTGACCGCGCGAGGCGGAAACTACCGGTTTCCAAGGGTATCAACTCTGTCCTGCGTCGAGGACGGGACCGGTCCGGGCAGGGTGACGTCCTGCGGCTCGCCCGGCCCCCCGGCCAGCCCGCCGGCCTGGTCCTCGGCGGCACCGGCCTCCGCCGGGGAGTTCGCCGGGGCGTAGGCCGTGCCCAGTCCGCCACCGCCGAACTCGTAGGCGATCTCGGCGTGCAGGGCCTGGTCGATGCCCAGCTCCTCGTCCTCGGCGGTGACGCGCCAGCCCATCACGGCCTTCAGGATCGCCCCGATCACGAGGGTCATGACGCCGGCGTACACCACGGCCACCACGACCGCCACCAGCTGGGCGACCAGCAGGGAGGCGTCCCCGCCGTAGAACAGCCCGGCACGCCCGTCCTCCATCGGCAGGCCCAGCAGGCCGATCAGGATGGTGCCCAGCACGCCGGCGACCAGGTGCAGGCCGACCACGTCCAGGGAGTCGTCGAAGCCCAGCTTGTACTTCAGGTTCACGGCCAGCGCGCAGGCGATACCGGCGAGCAGGCCGATGACGACCGCCCCGACCGGGTCCACGTAGGCGCAGGCCGGCGTGATGGCCACCAGGCCGGCGACGATGCCCGAGGCGGTGCCGATCGAGGTGGCGCGGCGGCCGCGGATCGCCTCCGTGACGGTCCAGCCCAGCATCGCGGCGGCCGGAGCGGCCAGGGTGTTGACCCAGATCAGGCCGGCCTGGGCGGCGTCGCCGGCGGCACCGCCGTTGAAGCCGAACCAGCCGAACCACAGCACCGCGGCGCCCAGCATCACGAACGGGATGTTGTGCGGCCGGTGCCCCGGGTCCGTGCCGAAGCCCTTGCGCTTGCCCAGCAGCAGCGCCAGGACCAGGGCGGCCACGCCCGCGGAGATGTGGACCACGAGGCCGCCGGCGAAGTCGATCGCCTCCCCGAGGGCGCCACCGACGGCCCCGTCGGCGGAGAGCAGCCCACCGCCCCAGACCATGAAGGCCAGCGGGCAGTACACCAGGGTCACCCAGACGGGGACGAAGACCACCCAGGTGCTGAACTTGGCGCGGTCGGCGATCGCTCCGGAGATCAGGGCCACCGTGATGATGGCGAAGGTGGCGCCGAAGCCGATGCCGATCAGGTCCTCGGTCCCCACCGCGCCGTAGAGGCCGACGTCGGCGAAGGGGTTGCCGAACATCTGGGCGACGCCGTCGCCGCCGGTCATGGTGTAGCCCCACAGGACCCAGACCACGGCCACGAGCCCGATCGAGATGAAGGACATCATCATCATGTTCAGGGAGGCCTTGGCGCGGGTCAGCCCCCCGTAGAAGAAGGCCAGTCCGGGGGTCATCAGCAGGACCAGCGCGGCGCAGACCATCGTCCAGACGTGGCCGGCTGTCAGTTCTATCGCTTCCACAGCTCGTTCCTCTCTCACCGTGCGGCCGGCGCCGGGGATGGCATGTCCGACCTCTCGGTTAAAGACTGCGGGCACCGTGTTTCACGGTGCCCGCAGGGGTGTTTCGAGTGTGTGACGAACCGGTGGTCCGCGTTACCGCAGCGTTTCGGCTCAGTCCTCGAGGAGGGCGTCCACGAAGCCCTCGGCCTGGAACGGCGCCAGGTCGTCCGGGCCCTCGCCCAGGCCGATGAGCTTGACGGGGACACCCAGCTGGCGCTGGATGGCGACGACGATCCCGCCCTTGGCGGTCCCGTCGAGCTTCGTCAGCACGATGCCGGTGATGTTGACGACCTCGGCGAACACCTTCGCCTGGCTCAGGCCGTTCTGGCCGGTCGTGGCGTCCAGGACCAGCAGGACCTCGTCCACGGTGGCCTGCTTCTCGATGACGCGCTTGATCTTGCCCAGCTCGTCCATCAGGTTGGCCTTGTTCTGCAGGCGCCCGGCCGTGTCCACGATGACGACGTCGGACTCCTGGTCGATCCCGGTCTTCACCGCGTCGAAGGCCACCGAGGCCGGGTCCGCCCCGTCCTCCTCGGACCGCACCGTGTCCACGCCCACGCGGGCGCCCCAGGTGGCCAGCTGCTCGGCGGCGGCGGCGCGGAAGGTGTCGGCGGCGCCGAGCACGACGCGGCGGTCCTCGGCGACCAGCACGCGGGCGATCTTGCCCACGGTGGTGGTCTTGCCGACCCCGTTGACGCCCACGACCATCATGACGGCGGGACGGCCGTCCTTGCGCGAGGCGTCCAGGCGCCGGTCCATGGTGGGGTCCACCATCTTGAGCAGTTCCTCGCGCAGCATGGCCTTGACCTGCTGCGGGTCCCGGGACCCCTCCACCGTGACCCGCTCGCGCAGGTTGTCGACCAGCTCCATGGTCGGCTCGGTGCCGAGGTCGGCCAGCAGCAGTGTCTCCTCGACCTCGTCCCAGACGTCGTCCGTGATGTTGTCCGTGGACAGCAGGGCCAAGAGGCCCTTGCCGAAGATGTTGTTGGACTTCGCCAGCCGGGCCCGGAGCCGGGCCAGGCGTCCGGCGGCGGGGGCCGGCTTCTCCAGCTCGGGGGCGGCCGGGGCCTCGGGCTCCAGGACGGCGGTGCCGGCCTGCTGCTCCCCGGCCCCGGGGCGGTCCTCGTCGATCAGTTCCGAGTCGGCCGAGGCCACGTCCCCGACGACGGTCTGGTCCTGGGGCCGGTCCGCCACGGCCGTCGACCCGCCCAATGGCGGATCGTTGGGGTCCCGGGTGGTGGGGTAGGTGCCCCGGGGCAGCTTCGGGCGCCGGTCCAGGAACATCAGCAGGCTGAGGCCGACGATGAGGATGACAGCTACGGTGATCAGAATGATGGGGTCCACCGCTCCAGTCTGTCACAGCGGCGCCGTGCCGGGATCGTGGTTGGATGGTGGTCATGGCACGCGAGCAGGGAGAACGGCTTCCCATCCCCCGGGAGATCAAGGTCCTCATCGCCGCCGCCTTCATCATCGCCATCGGCTTCGGCATCATCGCCCCGGTCCTGCCGCAGTACGCGCAGTCCTTCAACGCCTCCGCCACGGCCGTGTCCGCGGTGGTGTCCGCCTTCGGACTGACCCGGCTGCTGTTCGCCCCGTTCTCGGGCCGGGCGACCAACCGGTTCGGCGAGACGCCGATGTACATGACCGGGGTGCTGATCGTGGCGGCGTCGATGTTCCTCATCGCCTTCTCGCAGGAGTACTGGCAGCTGCTGGTCTTCCGTGCCCTGGGCGGGATCGGCTCGACGCTGTTCACCGTCTCGGCCATGGCGTTCCTGGCCCGCAAGTCCCCGCCCACGATCCGGGGCCGGGTCTCCGGGGCCTACGCCTCGGCCTTCCTCATCGGCAACATCGCCGGGCCCGTGGTCGGCTCGGTGCTGGCCGTCTTCGGCTACCGGGTGCCGTTCCTGATCTACGGCACCTCCCTGGTCATCGCCGCCGGCCTGGTCTTCGTCCTGTTGCGCGACTCCCGGCTGGCCGACCGGGGCCGCACGGACGCCCGTCCCCAGATGCGGCTCGCCGAGGCCTGGTCCCATCACTCCTACCGGGCCGCCCTGACCTCGTTCTTCGCCAACGGCTGGGCCACCTTCGGCATCCGCAACTCCCTGACCCCGCTGCTGGCGGCCACCGCGTTCACGGGGGCCGGCTTCTGGCTGGACGGTCCGCAGATCGCCGGCGCCGCGCTGTCCCTGTTCGCCGCCGGGAACATCGTGGCGGTCACCTTCTCCTCGCGGCTCTCGGACGTGCACGGGCGCAAGCCACTGATCATCACCGGCCTGCTCGTGGCCGCCGGCGGCACGGCGTTCATCGGATGGATGGACAATCCCTGGCTGTTCCTGGCCCTGTGTGTCGTCTCGGGTGCGGGCACGGGCCTGCTCAACGCCCCGCAGCAGGCCTCGATCGCGGACCTCGTCGGCCAGGACCGCAAGGCCGGTCCGGTCATGTCCACCGCGCAGATGTCCGCCGACCTCGGGGCGATCTCCGGGCCGCTGCTGGCCGGGTTGGTCGTGGACGCCGCCGGGTTCGGCTGGGCCTTCGCCCTGACCGGTGGCATCCTGGCCGTCGGCGCGATCGCGTGGACCTTCGCCCCGGAGACCAACCTGCCGATCGCCCCGGGCGGACCGCGCACGGGGGCGCTGCCGAAGGTCAGTCCCCCGCCGTCGAGCGGGCAGCATCCAGACGCTGGCTGATCACGGTGCTCACGCCGTCGCCGCGCATCGAGACGCCGTAGAGCGCGTCCGCCACCTCCATGGTGCGCTTCTGGTGGGTGATGATGATCAGCTGGCTGTCCTGCTGCAGTTCGCGGAAGATCTCCAGCAGGCGGCCGAGGTTGGTGTCGTCGAGGGCGGCTTCGACCTCGTCCATGACGTAGAACGGGCTCGGGCGCGCCTTGAAGATCGCCACCAGCATCGCCACGGCGGCCAGGGACCGTTCGCCGCCCGAGAGCAGGGACAGGCGCTTGACCTTCTTGCCCGCCGGCCGGGCCTCGACCTCGACACCGGACTCCAGCAGGTTGTCCGGGTCCGTGAGGTAGAGCCGGCCCTCGCCGCCGGGAAACAACGTGGCGAAGACGTGCTGGAACTGGGCGGCCGTGTCCTCGAAGGCGGAACGGAAGACGCGCAGCACGGTGTCATCCACGTCCTGGATGATCCGCAGCAGGTCCCGGCGGCTGGCGTCCAGGTCCTCCAGCTGGCCCGTCAGGAACCGGTGGCGTTCCTCGACGGCCGCGTATTCCTCGAGGGCCAGCGGATTGACCCGGCCCAGGGCCGCCAGCTCTCGCTCGGCACGGCGGAGCCGCTTGCGCTGCTCCTCGCGGTCGAACGGGACCGTCTCCACCGGTGCGGCCTCGTCACCGGACCCGGCGTCCTCGGCGGGCCCACCGGCCGCGGAGCGCTCCGCCTCCTCGGAGCCGCTCGCCGGTGCGTCCTCCGGCGGGGCCAGCGGCACGGGCACGTGCGGCCCGTAGTGCTCGAGCAGGTAATCGGGCGTCATGCCGAGGTCCTCGCGGGCCCGGTCGACGAGCTGATCGAGCCGCAACTGCTGTTCCTGGCGGGCCATCCGGGCGGCGTGCAGCCGGTCCTTGGCGAGGGCGGCCGCGTCCCGGTGATGATCCGCCGCCTGCTGCAGGCGCCGGCGTTCGGCAGCGAGCTGCTCCCCCTGCCGGTCCAGACCGGCCCGGTCCCGGTCCGCACGCTCCACGGCGGCCTGCAGGCGGTCCTGGGCCTGGCCCAGGGCGGAGGACACGGCACTGATGCGGGACAGCCAGGCAAGACGGGCCCGCTCGGCCCGGTCCCGTTCCTGGTGCGCCAGCACGGAGGCGGAGACCTGCCGGCGGGCCTGCTCGGCGCGGGAGTCGGCCTGGGCCTGGGCGGTCTCGGCGGCCCGGAGGGCCAGCCGGGCCTCC
>DATBUG010000428.1:0-3919 GCA_036516315.1 Citricoccus sp. | reverse complement strand
AGCACGAGCCCCTCGCGCCCGGAGGCGGCGACGGTCGTCGAGAATCCCTCGGCCTTCAGGCCCTTGGCCACGAACGAACTGATCCGCGGCTCGTCTTCGATCATGAGTATCTGGCTCACGCCACACCATCCTTGGAACGCGGTTGCTGGCCCCCGGGCGCGCCGGCCCGCGGGGCGGGGGTCTCGGGTGCCCGGCCGCTCCGGGACGGTCCATGCCCGTGGTCCTCCGACCGTACCGCGCGGTGCGCCGGCGGCCCGTCCGCATCGTCACGGGTCAGCGGCAGGTCCATGAAGAACGTGGACCCGATGCCCGGTGCCGACTGCACGTCCACGGTGCCCCCGTGGGCGGCCACGATCGCCGTGACGATGTTCAGGCCCAGCCCCGAGCCCTCGGCGCGGGTGCTGTTGGACCCGCGTCCGAACCGTTCGAAGATGTCCTGGCGGTCCTCCGGCCGGATGCCGATGCCCTGGTCCCGGACCCACAACCGCAACTGGCCGTTGAGCACCTGGGAGCCGAGGGAGACCTTGGAACCGTCGTCCGAGTACTTCACCGCGTTCGAGGCCAGTTGCAGCCAGGCCTGGGTGATGCGCTGGGCATCCAGGGGCACGGTCACCCCGGCGGCATGGTCCAGCGTCCAGATCCGCTGCCCCAGCGTGGTGGCCTTACCGAGCACGTCCCGCGTCAGGGTACCGACGTCCACCGGCCGCGGCTGGACGAAGTCCGGCCGGCCGGACTTGGCCAGGGTCACCAGGTCGTCCACCAGCAGGCGCATGCGGTCCAGCTCGTCCAGGGCGATCTCGCGGACCTCGCGCACGTCGGCCGGGTCCTGGGCGTCCTGCAGCTCGAGGTGGCCCTGGACGATCGTGATCGGGGTGCGCAGCTCGTGCCCCACGTCGTCGAGCAGCTGACGCTGGGAGGAGAATGACTCCTGGAGCCGGTCCAGCATCTCGTTGAAGGTGCGGGCCAGGCCGGCCACGTCGTCCTGGCCCGAGACGGGGACCCGGCCGTTGAGGTCGGTCGCGGAGATCTCCGCGGCCGTGGACTGCAGCGTGCGCAGCGGTTCCAGCAGCCGTCCCACGAGCACCCACCCGGTGAGCCCGACGACGGCCATGACCCCCAGCCCCACGCCGGCATAGGAGACGAAAGATGAGTTCAGCTCGGTCAGCTGCGCCGAGTAGTCGTAGGCCAGCAGCAGCATCGACGGCGCCGTGTCGTTGTCGAAGCGGATGGGCACCGCGATGGCGCGGTAGGTGGTCTGCGCCGTGGTGACGGTCTGCAGCCGGACGGTGTCGCCGCCGAAGTGCTCCTGCGCCCAGGCCACCAGTTCGGGGTCGTCCTCCAGGCGGACCTCGACGGCGTCCGAGGCCGTCCAGCTGATCTGGCCGTTGCGCAGGCCCAGCATGCCCTCGTCGTCCGCGGGCAGGGTGCGCTGCATGGCGGTGAACACCAGCTGGTCCGAGGCCGAGAACGGTTCACCGGTCTCCGGGTTGATGCCCTCCTGCGCCAGGATCCGGAACTCCTGGACCGAGCGCGTCAGGGAATCGTCGATCTGCTGGTTCAGCACGGCCCGCTGGAGCAGGTACGCCGTGGCGCCGGCCAGGACGAGCGCCAGGGCGGTGAGCAGCACCAGCAGTCCGACCACCCGCGTCCGGACGGGCAGCGCGCTCCAGCGCCTGACCGGCCGGGCCCGGCGCCACAGCGCGCCGACCCGGGACCGCTCCGCCCGGCCCGGGGACACGGTCCGCGAGGTCACGCCCCCACCCGGGCGGGGAGGACGTCAGTCATCGTCGTCGTCCCCGTCGTCGTCATCCCAGTCGTCATCGTCATCGTCCCAGTCGTCGTCCCCGTCGTCGTCTCGGTCATCATCCCCCACGTCACGCGGCTGGGGGGCCGGGGCCGGGACGGTCTGGGGCGTCGACGCCGGCCGGGAGGACTTTCGCGGGTCCTGGCCGGAGGAGGCTGCGCCACCCGGTCCAGACGATCCAGACGATCCCGTGCCGGTGGGCGCGCTCTGCTCGGGGGCCGGGCTGGCGGAGATCCGGGTGCGGGACAGGCCCGGTGCCTGGTCCTCGTCCATACCGCTCCGCCCCGGAGAGGTGGACGGGGACGGCGAGGCCTCGGCCGTGGAGGAGCGGGACGACGCCGGGCCCGCGGCGGTGTCCGCACCGTCCTCACCCTCGTCACCGGCCGCGGAGGGGGCGTTGGGCCGCGAGGTGGTGGGTGCATCGGTCACGGCGATCAACGGCGCCAGCTCGACCGAGCTGGGCCGCGCCGCGGCGGCCGCGACCCCCAGTGCTGCCACGACGGCGACGACCATCAGGACGACGGCCGCCTTCAATCCTCTGCCCGCATCTTTCATAGGGAGCAGTCTGCCCGGTGTGGATGAGCCGAAGATGAGAAACGGGGCCCCGCGCATGAGGGATCGATGAGACCCGGGTGCCGGCCGGGACCGACCTGGCCGGGTCGGCCGGAGCCGTCAAGCGGTTCAGCCGGCCGGGCCGGGTGAGGGGCCGTCGTCCGGCTCCGGACCACCACCGGAGGCGGGCTCGGGATCCTCCTCGGAGGAGGCGGCGTCGGCCCTCAGGCGGGCGAGTGCCGCCCCCTCCTCGTCGCCGGCGAGGTCGAGGGACTGCGCCAGGCCCAGCCAGGCGGCCATCCGCAGGTACCGGGCCGTGCCATCCTGCTCGGTGATCATCCGGAACAGCGCCGCGGCCTCCTCGGCCTGCTCCTGTTCCAGCAGCACGTAGGCGGCGAACAGCTCCGCGTTGGAGGCCGCTGTGGTGTCCTGCGAGGCGGCGAACAGGTCCGCCGCCGTCAAGGCGGAGGACACCGCGGCCGTGCCCTTGCGCAACGCCCAGAGCCCACGGGCCCGGGTGTCCGTGAAGTCGGCCTCGTGCCAGGCGGCGGCGGAGTCCTGGGCCAGGGCGATCGCCTCATCCAACAGGGCCACGCCCCGCTCCTGGCCCAGTTCGCACAGCACGTGCCCGAGCGCGTGCAGGGCCTGCGGCAGCACCGCCGGATCCTCGTCCCCCACGCGGCGGGCCAGCTCGACCGCCCGGGAGAACCGCTCGGCGGCCTCCTCGCTACGCTCCTGACGGTTCAGCAGCGCGCCGGCGGCCAGGCACATCCGGGCACCCTCGGCCATCGCCCCGGCCTGCTCGAACAGGCTGGCGGCGCGGTCCCAGTGCTCCAGCGCCTCCTCGGGGCGCCCCTGGTGACGGGCGGCGTGCCCCAGGTCCACGAGGGCGCGGGCCAGTCCCGGCAGACGGCGGGCAGCCTCCTCGCGGCGGACCAGGCCGGCGAGGACGCGCTCGGCCAGGGCGTGCTCCTCGGCCTCGAGCAACTGGTGGCCCAGCGCCAGCGTCAGGTCCGAGGCCTCCGGAACCTCACCCTGCTCAGCCTGGGCCACGGCCACCTTCCAGGCGAGGATCGAGGCCTGCTGGTCGCCGGCGTCGTGGGCCAGGCCCGCCAGCAGGGCGGCCGCGGAAGCCGCGCCCTTGCGCACCCCGGCCGCGGCGTGCAGCTCCAGGGCGCGCAGGGCGTCGCCCGCCGCCCGGGACGGGTCCTCGAACTCGTGGGCGATTACTGCCTTGAGCATCCACATGGCGGCGCGTACGGCCCGGTTGGCCTTGCCGGCCAGCACGGCGTCCGCCACCTCCTCGGCGATCTCCGGCTCGTGGGACATCACGTGCACGTGGGCGAGGAACATGCGGGTGGAGGACAGGGACTCCGGGGCCACGGCGATCCCGGCGGCGACCCGCGCGTCCAGGATGTCGAGGCACTCCTCGAGCAGGTCCACCGCCGGGTCCAGCCGGCCGTCCTCCACGTAGCGCACGGCCAGGGCCACCAGCACGTCCGGCAGGACGGTGTCCACGGAGCGGGCGGACCGGGTGCGCTCGGACTCCAGCACGCCCTCCAG
>DATBUG010000427.1:0-9392 GCA_036516315.1 Citricoccus sp. | reverse complement strand
GGCGGCCCGCGCCGGCACCGGGCCGGTGTGGCGCGTCGTCGCCCCGGACCAGCTCGACATGGGCTTCTCCGAACGGTTGCCCCACGACCGGCTGCCCCGGCCCGCCGCGGCGGGTCGGGCCCCGCTCGTCGACGACGCCGGCTACCGCACCCTGGGCGGGCGCATCGCCGACCTGCAGGCCCTGGTGACCACCCTCGGCCTGGACGAGGCGGCTCGCTCCGGGCAGCGCCTGGTCACCCTCGGCCACGACTGGGGTGGCGTGGTCTCGCTCGGCTGGGCCGGCCGCAACCAGGACCTCGTGGCCGGGGCCGTCACGCTCAACACCGCCGTCCACCAGGACGACCACGCGCCGCTGCCGGCCCCCTTGCGGGCCGCCCTGGCCGGGCCGCTGCTGCCGGGCTCCACCGTGCGCACGGATGCCTTCCTGCGCGTCACCACCGCCCTCGGGCGGCCCGCCCTGGACCCCGCCGTGCGCTCGGCCTACCACCTGCCCTACCGCACCGCCGCCCGGCGCGGGGGCATCGGCGGGTTCGTCGCCGACATCCCGGTGGGCCCCGACCACGCCTCTCACGCCGAGCTGCAGCGCGTGGCCACCGACCTCACCGCCTTCCGCCGGCCGGCCCTGATCCTGTGGGGACCGAAGGACCCCGTCTTCCTCGAGCGCTACCTGGCCGACCTGTTGGACCGCTTCCCTCACGCGGACCTGCACCGCTTCGAGACGGCCGGCCACCTGCTGGCCGAGGACGCGGACGTGGCCGGCACCGTCCTGCACTGGCTCCGGACCCGCGTGGAGCCGGCACCGGAGCAGGCACCGGCGGGCCCAGGTGCGCCCGGCACCGCTGAGGGATACCGCCCGCTGTGGTCCTCCCTGGACCAGTGGCGGCAGAGTCCGGAGACCGCGCTGGTGGACATGGCCCGCGGCGGCGGCGCCGCGGTGAGCTGGCAGCGGCTGGCCGGCGTGGTGGACGCCATGGCCGTCGGCCTGGTCCGCCGTGGTGTCCGGCCCGGTGACCGGATCTCGATGATGGTCACCCCCGGCACGGACCTCACCGCGGCGCTCTACGCGAGCCTGCGGATCGGGGCCGTGGTGGTCGTGGCCGACGCCGGCCTCGGCGTCGCGGGTATGACGCGTGCCGTCCGGGCGGCCCGCCCGGACTGGGTGATCGGCATGGTGCCCGGACTGGCCGTGGCCCGCAGCCAGCGCTGGCCGGGACGACGCCTCTCCGTGGCCACCCTCCCCGGTCCTCTCGCCGCGGCCCTGGGGGTGGAGGACAGCCTGTACCGCATGGCGGCCGCGCACGCCGGGCAGCGCTATGCCGACGCCGGCCGCGCGGGCAGCGGCCGGGACGGTGCCCACGAGCCGGCGCCCGAGGACCCCGCCGCGATCCTCTACACCTCCGGGTCCACGGGTCCGGCCAAGGGCGTGACCTACACCCACGGCCGGTTGTCCGCCCTCGCCCGGTTGCTCCAGGACGTGTTCGACGTGCGCCCCGGGTCCAGCCTGCTGGCCGGCTTCGCGCCCTTCGCCCTGCTGGGGCCAGCGATCGGGGCCACCTCTATCACCCCGGACATGTCCGTCACCCGCCCCGCCACGCTCACGGCCACGGCGGTCGCCGAGGCCGCGGCGGCCGGGCGGGCCACCATCCTCTTCGCCTCCCCCGCCGCCCTGCGCAACGTGGTGGCCACGGCGGACCGGCTGACCGCGGAACAGCGGGCGGTGCTGCGCACGATCAGCCTGGTGCTCTCCGCCGGGGCCCCCGTCCATCCCCGTCTGATGGCTCAGGTCGCCGAGGTGTTCCCGGCGGCGGACATCCACTCCCCCTACGGGATGACGGAGGCCCTGCTGCTGGCCGACATCGACCGGCACGCCATCGAGCGGCTCGGTGGGTCCGGCCCGGACCTGGCCGAGGACGGCGTCTGCGTGGGCCGTCCCGTCGGCCCGGTCCGCATCGCCATCGCCCCGCTGCAGCCGGACGGCTCGGCCTCCGGGGACCTGGTCGAGGGTGAGGCGGCCGCCGGACGGCTCGGCGAGGTCGTGGTGTCCGCCCCGCACCAGAAGGCCCGCTACGACCGGTTGTGGCTGACCGACGCGATCAGCCGCCGGGACCGCCGGGACGGCCTGGACTGGCACCGGACGCAGGACGTCGGCCACCTCGACGCCGAGGGCCGGTTGTGGATCGAGGGCCGGCTCCAACACGTCGTCACCACGCCCGCCGGGCCCGTGGCCCCCGGTGGTCCGGAAGCGCGGATCGATGCCCTGGACACCGTGCTGCGTTCGGCCGTGGTCGGCGTCGGCCCCCGGGGCACCCAGGCGGTGGTCGCCGTCGTCGAGGTCACCGGTCCGGCCGGCCGCGTCCGGCCGGGGCTGGCACCCACCGTACTCGCCGCCGCGGTACGCCGTGCCGCGGCCCCGGTCCCCGTGGCCGCCGTCCTGGTGACCGACCGCGTCCCCGTGGACATCCGGCACAACTCCAAGATCGACCGCACCCGCCTGGCCCGCTGGGCCGACCGGGTCCTGGCCGGCGGACGGGTGGGCACTCCGTGAGCCGCCGGGTCCTGGTCACCGGCGCCTCCGGACTGCTCGGGGCCGGCGTGGCACGCCGGCTCGTGGCAGCCGGGGACGACGTCGTCACCCTGCAGCGCCGCCCCGCGCACGTGGCCGGGGCGCGGGACGTGCTGGGCTCGGTGACCGATGCCGCGGCCCTGGCCGCGGCCACGGCCGGGCGGGACACCGTGGTGCACGTCGCCGCCAAGGTCTCCGTCTCCGGACCCGCCGGGGAGTACGAGGCGGTCAACGTCACCGGCACCCGGATGCTGTTGGACGCCGCCCGGCGTGCCGGCGTCGAGCGCTTCGTGCACGTCTCCTCGCCCTCCGTGGCCCATGCCGGGTCGTCCCTCGTCGGGGCGGGCGCCGGCGCGGCCGAACCGGAACGGGCCCGCGGGCACTACGCCCGCACGAAGGCCCTCGGCGAGCTCCTCGCGCGGGACCGGGACGCCGAGGACTTCCGCGTGCTGGTGCTGCGCCCGCACCTGATGTGGGGCCCCGGGGACACCCAGCTGACCGAGCGGATCGTCGAACGCTCCCGGGCCGGCCGGATGCCCCTGCTGGGCCCGGCCGCCGCCCTGGTCGACACCCTGTACGTCACCAACGCCGTGGACGCCCTGGTGGCCGCCGTGGACGCGGTGGACCGGGTCCACGGCGAGTCGCTCGTGGTCACCAACGGCGAACCGCGGCCGATCGGGGAACTGGTGCGCGGGTTGGCCGTCGCCGGGGGCGCCCCCGAGCCCCGCCTGCGGGTCCCCGCCGGGCTGGCCAGGGCGGCCGGGACGGTCATCGAGCGGGTCTGGGACGCGGCGGGACTCGGGTCCGGCGGCGACGAGCCCCCGCTGACCGCCTTCCTGGCCGAGCAGCTCTCGACCGCCCACTGGTTCGACCAGCGCAGGACGCGGCAGGTCCTCCGGTGGGAGCCGGCGGTGTCCGTCGACGAGGGCCTGCGGCTGCTCGCCGCCCACTACGGGACCGCGTGAGCCTCAGCGCCGCACGGCGCTGAGGTGGCACTCGGGGTACGGGTGGCCCTCGTCGGGACAGACGATGACCCGCCAGGCCTCGGCGAACCCCACCTCGTCCAGGGCCCGGGCCAGGGCCGACGGGTTCCACCGCCACGCCGGGGCCACCACGTGGGGGAACTCCTCGACGTCCCGGTCCTCCTCGAGCAGGCACTGGAAGACCAGCAGCACCGTGCACCCCGGTGCGGTGTGCTCTGCCCAGGAGGCCAGCACCCCCGGCATCTCGTGCGGTGGCACGTGGATGAGGCTGAACCGCGCCAGGATCCCGGCGACCGGACCGGCCGCGCGGACCGCCGGTGAGTCGGCCGGGAAGTGCGCGTCCCCCGGGATCCACGTCCGGCTCGGATAGCGCTTGCGGGCGATCTGGAGCATGCGCGCCGAGGGGTCCACGCCGATCGTGCGGAAGCCACGGAAGGACAGCTCGACCGTGACGTGCCCCGTGCCGCAGCCCAGGTCCAGGATGGTCGCCCCTCGCGGCAGGGCGTCGGCGAAGGCGTCCACGGAGTGCCGGTCCAGGGGCCGTTCCCAGGGGCCCGGGAAGCGGCGGTCGTACAGGTCCGCGAGGGCGTCGTACCCCGGGTGGCCGGCCGGGACGTCCGCACCCGGTTCCGCGGCGGCGCCACCGGAGGTCATCCCGGCGGCCACCCCGGGGGTGGGCCGGGACGTCCGGTCCGGACCGTCGGCCTTCATCGCACCATGATCAGGCGTCAATGCGCTCACGGTCGAGATCGTCCGCGCCGGAGATGATGAAGTCCTTGCGGGGTGCGACGTTGGAACCCATCAGCAGGTCGAACACGTGCTCGGCCTGCTGCAGGGCCTCCTCGGCCTCGGGGATGGTGACCCGGCGCAGCATGCGCTGGCGCGGGTCCATGGTGGTGTCCGCCAGCTGGTCGGCGTCCATCTCCCCGAGCCCCTTGTACCTCTGGATGGGCTCCTTGTACTTCTTGCCCTTCTTCTCCAGGTCCGCCAGCAGCCGGTGCAGCTCGTTCTCGGAGTAGGTGTAGACCACCTCGTTGGGCTTGGACCCGGAGTGGACCACCTCCACCCGGTGCAGCGGCGGCACGGCCGCGTAGACCCGACCCTCCTCGACCATCGGGCGCATGTAGCGGAAGAACAGGGTCAACAGCAAGGTCCGGATGTGGGCGCCGTCCACGTCAGCGTCGGTCATCAGGATGACCTTGCCGTAGCGGGCGGCCGAGAGGTCGAAGCTGCGCCCGGCACCACCGCCGACGACCTGGATGAGGGCCGCGCACTCGGCGTTGGAGAGCATGTCCCCCACGGAGGCCTTCTGCACGTTGAGGATCTTGCCGCGGATGGGGAACAGCGCCTGGAAGTCGGAGGAGCGCGCGAGCTTCGCGGTGCCCAGGGCGGAGTCGCCCTCCACGATGAACAGCTCCGAGGACTGCACGTCCGTGGTTCGGCAGTCAGCCAGCTTGGCGGGCATGGACGAGGTTTCCAGGGCGTTCTTGCGCCGCTGGTTCTCCTTGTGGGTACGGGCCGAGATGCGGGACTTCATCTCCGCGACGACCTTCTCCAGCAGCACGGCCACCTGGTTCTTCTCGTGCTTGCGCGTCGAGCGCAGCAGCGCCCCGAGCTGCTGTTCGACGACCTTGGCCACGATCTGCCGGACCGCCGGGGTGCCCAGGACCTCCTTGGTCTGGCCCTCGAACTGGGGCTCGGCCAGGCGGACGGTCAGCACCGTGGTGAGCCCGGCCAGCACGTCGTCCTTCTCGAGCTTGTCGTTGCCCGCCTTGAGCTTGCGGGCGTTGGCCTCCACCGTCTTGCGGAACGTCTTGAGCAGCGCCTGCTCGAACCCGGTCTGGTGCGTGCCGCCCTTCGGGGTGGCGATGATGTTGACAAACGAACGGAAGGTCGTGTCATAGCCGACGTCCCAGCGCAGCGCGATGTCCACCTCGCAGACGCGCTCCACGTCCTGCATGACGGACCGTCCGTCCTCGCCCAGCACGGGCACCCGCTCGGAGAAGCTGCCCGAGCCCTGCAGGCGCCACACGTCCGTGACCGGGCTGGCCGAGGAGAGGTGTTCGACGAACTCGGAGATGCCGCCGTCGTAGTGGAAGACCTCCTCCACCGGGCCCGACTCCCCCGCGGTGCCCGGCAGCCGGCGCTCGTCCCGCAGGGTGATCTTCAGTCCCGGCACCAGGTAGGCGGTCTGGCGGGCCCGCTGCTGCAGCTCCTCGTAGGAGAAGGCGGCGTCCGGGGTGAAGATCTGCTCGTCCGCCCAGTAACGCACCCGGGTGCCGGTCTGGCCGCGCTTGGCCTTGCCCACGACCTCCATGGGCGACTGGTCCGCCGACGGGGTGAACGGCGCGTCCGGGCGGTGGACCGCGCCCGGGTCCTGGAACTGCCCGGGCTCGCCCCGGCGGAAGGAGAGCTGGTGGATCTTGCCACCGCGGAACACCTGGACGTCCAGGCGCGAGGACAGCGCGTTGACCACGGAGGCGCCCACGCCGTGCAGGCCGCCCGAAGCCGAGTACGAGCCGCCGCCGAACTTCCCGCCGGCGTGCAGCTTGGTGAAGACCACCTCGACGCCGGAGAGCCCGGTACGCGGCTCGATGTCCACCGGGATGCCACGGCCGTTGTCCTCGACCTCCACGGCTCCGCCGGCGTGCAGGGTGACGGTGATCGACTGGCCGTAGCCGGCCAGGGCCTCGTCCACGGAGTTGTCGATGATCTCCCACAGGCAGTGCATCAGGCCGCGCGAGTCGGTCGAGCCGATGTACATCCCGGGCCGCTTCCGCACGGCCTCCAGGCCCTCCAGCACGGACAGGTGCCGTGCGTTGTACTCACTGCTGCGGGACATGGACTTCCTTCACGGTCGATGAACGCCTTTCAGACTATCGGTCCGGCCCGGGGAACCGGATCAACCGGGCCGCGGGCCGGTGGCGCGGTACGCAATCAGCGAAAACGGGGCCGTTTCGGGCCGGCTGCCGAACAAAAGCGGGGCGGAGATGGTTCCATGGGTGTACGCGATACCGAATCCCCCGGTCCGCACGGACCGCACGGGGTGCAGGGGCACCAGATGAGGAGGCCACCATGACCACCACGACCGCCACGACGATGGACCAGCCGGTTCTCACCGGCGCCGACCGTTGCGACCGTTGCGGCGCCCAGGCCTACGTCCGCGCTGTCCTGCAGAGCGGGGGCGAGCTGCTGTTCTGCGGCCACCACGCCCGCGCCCTCGAGGACACCCTCCGTCCCCAGACCACCGTCTGGCAGGACGAGACCAGCAAGCTCTTCGAGAAGGAGCCGGTGCGCGAGGACTGATCCACGCCCCTCGAGCGCGCACGTCCCCGGGCGTGCACCAACGGACCACGCACAGGGCCCGCCACCGAATCGGTGGCGGGCCCTGTGCGTGCGCGCTGCGCCGGCACCGGGCCGGCGGCGTGCTCAGTCCAGGTAGTCGCGCAGCACCTGGGAGCGGGACGGGTGCCGGAGCTTGGACATGGTCTTCGACTCGATCTGGCGGATCCGCTCACGGGTGACCCCGTAGACCTTGCCGATCTCGTCGAGGGTCTTGGGCTGCCCGTCGGTGAGGCCGTAGCGCATCGCCACGACCCCGGCCTCGCGCTCGGCCAGCGTGTCCAGCACCGAGTGCAGCTGTTCCTGCAACAGGGTGAAGCTCACGGCGTCGGCGGGAACGACCGCCTCCGAGTCCTCGATCAGGTCGCCGAACTCCGAGTCGCCGTCCTCCCCGAGGGGGGTGTGCAGCGAGATGGGCTCGCGACCGTACTTCTGGACCTCGACCACCTTCTCCGGGGTCATGTCCAGCTCCTTGGCCAACTCCTCCGGGGTGGGCTCGCGGCCGAGGTCCTGGAGCATCTGGCGCTGGACCCGGGCCAGCTTGTTGATGACCTCGACCATGTGGACCGGGATGCGGATGGTCCGCGCCTGGTCCGCCATGGCACGGGTGATGGCCTGGCGGATCCACCAGGTGGCGTAGGTGGAGAACTTGAAGCCCTTGGTGTAGTCGAACTTCTCCACGGCGCGGATCAGGCCAAGGTTGCCCTCCTGGATCAGGTCCAGGAACAGCATGCCGCGGCCGGTGTAGCGCTTGGCCAGCGAGACCACCAGGCGCAGGTTGGCCTCGAGCAGGTGGTTCTTGGCCCGCCGTCCGTCCGCGATGACGAGTTCCATGTCCCGGCGCAGGCGCGGGTCCTCGATCGGGTTCTCCTTCATCTTGTGCTCGGCGTAGAGGCCGGCCTCGATCCGCAGGGCGAGGTCCACCTCCTGCTCGGCGTTGAGGAGGGCGACCTTGCCGATCTGCTTCAGGTAGTCCTTGACCGGGTCCGCGGTGGCGCCGGCGGAGACGACCTGCTGCACCGGGGAGTCGTCATCGGAGTCCGACACGACGAAGCCACCGGCCGTGGTCTCCTCCGCCTCCTCGGCACCGTTCTCCGGAGCGTCCTGCGTCTCCTCGTCCGGCTCCACGACCTCGTCGGCCGCCGGGGCGGCCTTGGACGTGACGGCGGTCTTCGCCGCGGCCTTGCCCTTCCGGGCGGCGGACTTGGTGGCACTCGACTTGGTGGCCCGCGAGGAGGCGGTGGACTTCCGAGTGGACGTGCCGGCCTGCGCTGCGCCCTCGTCCACGGCGCCCGCGTCCTCCACGGACACGGCGGCCTGGGTCTCGGTCTTCTTGGAAGAAGTAGTCACTCATTACCTTTCGTACGGGCGTCCCTGGGGGCCCCTGACGGTCAACACCACTATGACCCTGTCAAGTCCGCGGGAACCGGATCCGGAACGGCCGGGCACGCCGGCCCGGCTCCGGACCCGCGCAGAAGCAGGGTCGCGATGTGGTCAACGCCCTGCGGCACGCTTTTGTTCCCGTTCGGCACGATCGAGCGCACCACGCAAGGCCCGGCCATTATTCCACGGCCGTACGCCGCGCGCGCAGTCCCGGTGCGCGGACCGTTCAGCGGCGCCCGCGGGCCGAGGACCAGGCCGTGGAGCGACGGCGGGCCCAGCCGGCGAGGATGCCGCGGTCGATGACCTCGCCCAGCAGTATCGCCAGCGGATAGTCGGGGCACGCCGCGCGGCACTGTTCCATGATCCTCCCGGCCAGCGATCCGCGCCCGCGGGCCCACTCCACCCACGCCACCAGGCACCGGGCCGCCGCGGCCGACTCACCCGCGGCCTCCGGCAACAGCAGCGCACAGGCCTGGCGCAACCGCGCGATACGGCCCCAGTCCGGCGCACGGTGGGACGCCGCCAGGACCACCGAGGAGTACAGGACGGCGTCCGCCTCCCGGACCGGTGCGCCCAGCCGGCCCGTCACCGCCCGCGGCAGCACGCCCAGCCACACTGCCCCGGACACCGCCCGGAGCAGGGTGAAACTGGCAGCGGCGACCAGGGTGTCCCGGAGGCGCACGTCCACGAGTCCGGCCAGCAGCCGGGCCCGTGCCCCGGACTCGTTGGGCAGGGGCGCCCCGGCCAGCACGCGGTCCCAGTCCGCCAGCCAGTCCGCCACCCCCGTACCGGACAACCCGTCCGCCCGCAGGCGGTCCACGGCGTCCTGCAGGTCGCGGCCCATCACCGGAGCCGGCTCCGGCAGGTCATCCGCCGGCGGCTCGTCCCGGACGACAGACCCCTCGACGATGAAGGCGGTGTTCACCGCGCTGGTCTCGAGGCCGGCCACCGCGGAACCGTGGGCCGCGCACGCCGCCCGGTCCGGACAGTCCAGGTGCCACAGCCGGCCACCAGCTACCAGCCAGGCCTCCCGCACCGGGAGGCCGGCGGCACTCAGCTCGGCCGCCAGGGCCTCGGCCACCAGCCGGTCGGTCGCGTCCTGCCCACTGTGGTGGCCGGCG
>DATBUG010000426.1:0-3750 GCA_036516315.1 Citricoccus sp. | reverse complement strand
GTCACGCGTTGTGCCGGGCGTCCAACGCACACCGTGCCGCGGGCACTCCCGCGGGGTGCCGTCACCCCGCGACCACCCGCGCCTGTGCCACAGGCGTCGCCGCATTCGTGGCCGTGGACGGGTCCTCGCCCCGGCGCATGATGGGCAACTGTTCGACCCGATGGCTGAGCACCGTCAGGGCGTGGCTGAGGCGCCGCAGGCCGGCTCCGCGCGGAGACCCGTCACGGAGGAGGGCCCCGTCCACGATGTCCCGCACCCGGTCGATCGCGGCCAACGGCAGCGCCGCGATGACATTGCCGGGCGGACGACGGGCGACGACGGGGTGGGCCCGCGTGGGCGCGGTGCGCCGGACGATCTCCCAGGCCAGGCCAGCGGCCCGTAGCCGCCGCGGGCTGAGCCTCGCCTGCAACCGGGGAAGCAGCTCGTCCTCCTCGTCCCGGACGTCCTCGCGCAGCACGTCGGTCAATGCGGACAGCAGGGGGTCGCGGGCCGGGTCGTCCAGCGGCATGCCCTCCAGGGCGGTGACGAGCTCGTTGACCTCCTGGTGCTCGCGCTCCACCTGCAGTGTCAGGTCCTGGCCGTCCGGCAGCAGCGAGCGCATCAACGGCCACAGGACCGATTCCTCCGCGAAGGCATGCGGGAACACCAGCCGGTAGATCCTCAGCAGCACCCGGCCCTGTTCCGCGCCGCGCGTGCCCTCGAGATCCCTCAACAGGGCGTCGAGTTCGATGTGGTCGCTCTTCTGCCGGGCCAGCACGCTCAGCGGCCCGCCGAGCTCCCGGACGTCCTGGTCGGCGATGGATTTCAGCATGGCGCTCTCTTTCGGCCTCGATGTTCGGTGTCCTCTGCCCTGCCATCGTCGGGCCTCCCACCCCCCGGTGTCACCCACTCCGGGGCTGCCGCGGCAGCTCCACGTGCCGTTCGGAGACAGTCGTCAAGGCCCGGTCTTCGACTGTCGAGTTCGCCACCCGCCACTTCCGTCTCAGCAGAAGGGGTGATTCCCGCGTCGCGGCCCATGCTTTTACAGGTGTAAAGTACTGCCGTGCCTTCCACGACGCCGACATCCCACTCCGGACCGATGACTTCCCTCACCGACCGCGCCCCCGAGGGACGGTCCTGGACCTCCCTGGTGGAGGCCGTGACCGCCATGCTGGACGAGGGCGCCGATCCCGGCACCCTCAACGTCACCGACGTGGTCCAGCGCGCCGGGATCAGCCGGCCCACGTTCTACAAGTACTTCCGGGACGTCCCCGCCCTGGTCCGGGCCGCGGCCCTGCACCGCCTGCAGGTGACGTTCGACCGCGTTCCACCGACGGCCCTCGGGCAGACCTGGACGGTGTTCGCCCGCGGCACCTTCCTGACGCTGTTGACCGACCTGGCCACCCACCGCAGCTTCTACCTCTCGGCCCTGGCCGTCAGTCCCGCGGGCGTCGCCGGCGACGTCGTCGACTACCTCGCCCACCGATTGCTCACCTCCTCTCCCCTCGGTCCGGTGATCCACCGCCGGCAGGGGCCGGACACCCCTCAGCAGCGGGCGGAGTTCCTGGCCGCGGGCAGCGTGTGGCTCGTCCAGCGCTGGCTGGCCGCGTCGGTTGATGCCCTCGGCGAGGTCGAGGACATGGTCGACCGGCTCTCCGCCCTGTTGCTGGCCGGCTCGGGGGCCACGGAACAGGAGATCGCCGCCGTCCGCACCGCGGCACCGCAGGCGTCCGCCGGCCCGGAGGGAGTGGCCTGATGGGGCGCCATACGGAGATTTCCGGGTCGGGAGAACTGGCAAACCGCCCCCGCTACCGCCTGCGCGCCACCAGCACGCCGTGGGCTGCCATGACCGGTCGGGGCGCCCACCCCTCCACCGCCCACGGCGGCGTCGCCGCGGGCAGCACCGCGCTCATGCCGGCACGCCCGGCGGAATCCTCCGCGCCCCGTTCGAGGCTGCGGAAGGTCGGGGCCGCCGCCTGGTTCGGGGTGATCCTGCTGGCCCTGGCCATCATCCCGTCCATCTACTCGGGACTGCTCACCGGGTCCGTCAAGGACCCGACCGGTCACCTCGACCGGGTGCCGGCCGCCGTCGTGAACCTGGACCGCCCGGCCGAGGCGGACGGTGAGACGATCCGCCTCGGGCAGGACCTGACCGAGGAACTCGTGCACCCGGACGAGGACGCGGACTCCCTGGACTGGCAACCCATGGGCGCCGAAGAGGCCCGGTCCGCGCTGGAGTCCGGGGACGTGCTGGCCGTGTTGACCGTTCCCGCGTCCTTCTCCGCCCACGCCGCGGGGCTCTCCACGGGCGAGGCAGACGACGCGCAGCAGTCCACGCTGCGCGTGGAGACCAACGACGGCGCCAATCTCATCATGGGCACCATCGCCCGGACCATCGGGCAGACGGCCGCCGCCACGGTCGCGGAGGGCATTGGCGAGGAGTACGTCCAGAACGTGCTGCTCGGCCTGACCGAGGTGCACGACGGCATGCAGGAGGCCACGGCCGGCGCCGGCCAGGTGACGGACGGCGCCCGGGATGCCGGGACCGGCGCGCAGGACCTCGTGGTCGGCATCGATCAGCTCGCCGACGGGTCCGCGGCCCTGGACGAGGGGGCCGGCCGGCTGGCCCAGGGCGCCGAGACGGCCAGCGCCGGTGGTCAGGACCTGGCCCAGGGGGCATCCTCGGCCCATCAGGGCGCCCAGCAGCTGAGTACAGGGCTAGGTGAACTCCGCTCGCGCACCGCGGGCCTGCCGAACCAGACCGCCGCCCTGGCGGACGGGGCGGAGCAGGTGGCGGACGGGCTCGGAACGCTCCACGAGGGCACCACCGCCCTCTCCGCCGCGGCCGGCACCCTCGCCGACGGCACCGGGCAGTTCGCCACGGGGGTGGACCAGGCCGTGGCCGGTGCACAGCAGCTCCGCGACGGCGCGGGGGCCCTGGCCGCGGGCACGGCCCAGGTGCAGGACGGTTCCGCGGAGTTGCAGCGTGGGCTCGAGAACCTGGTGGCCGGGTATGACGCCCTGACGGACGAGCAGCGCCAGGCCGCCCTCGCGGAGCTCGCTTCCGGCGCGGCCGAGCTGTCCACCGGGGCCCAGCAGGCCGCCTCCGGTGCGTCCACGGTGCACGAGGGGCTGGACGGCCTGGTGGGGGACGCGTCCTCGGGCACCGGCCTGACCGGATTGGAGTCGGGCTCCCAGCAGGTGGCCGCCGGTGCCTCTGCAGCCGCCACGAAGATCCACGAGCTGGACGAGGGGGTCGGCGCCCTCACCACCGGTGCCGAGGACGTGGCCGGAGGGGCCCGTGACCTCGCGGACGGCACCGGGGCACTGGCCGAAGGCATCGACGGCGCCGCCTCCGGTGCGCAGACCCTGGCCTCCGGGACGGCCGCACTGGACGAGGGGGCCGGGACGCTGGCCGCGAAGCTTCCGTCCCTGGCCTCGGGTGCCGCGGAGGTGGCCGCGGGCAGCTCGGAGCTCTCCTCCGGTCTCGCGGACGCTGACGATGGTTCCCGACAGCTCGCCTCCGGCCTGGAGGACCTGACCGACGGCTCGGGCGAGTTGTTCTCCTCGCTGCGGGAGGGCACGGCGGACGTTCCCCGCTACGCGGACGAGGACGCCTCCCGGATCGCGTCCGTGGCCTCCGCTCCCGTGAGCGCGGACATCGAACGGGTGAACGAGGTCCCGTCCTACGGGTACGGGCTGGCCCCGTACTTCATGTCCCTGGCCCTCTGGGTGGGCGCCCTCGGGTACTTCCTGATGCGCCCGGCGGTG
>DATBUG010000425.1:0-4545 GCA_036516315.1 Citricoccus sp. | reverse complement strand
GCCGCGGCGAGCCCCCGCGCGACCGCCGTCCCGGTGCGGCCGAGTCCGAGCACCTGCACTCCCGCCCGCCGGCGCCGGGCCAGGAGCTCGGCGGACCGTCGGCGCACGTCTCGTGGCCCAGCGTCCGCCGCCCACGCTCGGGCCAGGTCCTGGGCCAGGACGTCCGCGGCGTGGCCGGGGCCGGTGGCGTCCGGGGCGTCATGGCGGTGCAGGAAGCCCCCGAGCGAGGACACCAGCGCCCGGGCCTGGCCGGGATCGAGCCCGCACTCGCGGACGGCGTCCGGTTCGAGGCCGTCCTCGATGCCCTCGCGCAGCCGGTCCAGGAAGGCCAGGACCGCGGGCGAGCAGCCGGACACCTGGGTCGACCGGGCACCGGAGCCGATCTGCACGGTGTCATCGGTCAGGCGGACGAGGGACAGTCCGGGGTTCAGGCGCATGGGTGGTCTCCGGGAACTTGGGTGCGGTGGCCGGTGTCCGACCATCGTGGCACCACAGCCGGAAGGAGGCGGCCGGTTATCCACACCGGTGCCTGCGGTCACCGGCAGACCGGCCCGCGACGGCAGAATGGACCCATGAGTTCACCGCGCGGCCGCCGCTCCGCAGGCCCCCCACGGCCCACCCGCCAGACCCTGGACCTGGAGGTGGACGGCACCCCCGTACGCCTGGTGCGCTCGGCCCGGCGGACGCGGACCATCTCGGCGGCGTGGCGCCAGGGGCGGTTGCAGGTGTCCGTGCCCATGGGCCTGGACGCTCAGGAGGAACACGAATGGGCCCGGAAGATGATCCGCAAGGTGGCCGCGCGCCAGCCGGAGGGGCCCTCCTCCGACGCCGATCTCCTGGCCCGGGCCCGAACGCTGGCGCGCCGCTACCTGGACGGAGCCGTGACCCCGCACGAGGTGGTGTGGTCCTCGCGCCAGCAGCGCCGGTGGGGGTCATGCACCCCGGCCACCGGGCGGATCCGGTTGTCCTCCGAGCTGGCCACGATGCCGGGCTGGGTCCTGGACGCCGTGATCGTCCACGAACTGGCCCACCTGGAACACGCCAACCACACGCCGGCGTTCCACGCCCTGGCGGACCGCTATCCGCGCCAGCGTGAGGCCATGGCATTCCTGGCCGGCGTCAGCTTCGCCAGCGGGCGCGGACTCTCCGCCCCGGACGGGGAACCGGAGGACCCGGACACCGGCGCCGAGGGGCCCGTGGGCGCCCCGGACGGGGAGGACCCGTCCGGGGCTCGGTGACGGGCCGGTCAGCCGTCCTGCGGCCGGTCGCCGCCCTGACCCTCCGCGGGGCCCTCGTAGCCGCCGTCGAGCAGCTTGCGCAGCTCGTCGTCGAACCCGGCGGCCTCCTGCTCGCGCTGCTCGCGCCGACCCACGTACCCGGACGGGTCGTCGAGGTCCTCGGCGGTGGGCTGCAGCTCGGGGTGCCGCCAGATGTCGTCGCGGTAGGCGCGGCCCTTCTCCGTCCCGATGGTCTCCCACAGGGCGGCCGCCTCGCGCAACCGGCGCGGCCGCAGGTCCAGCCCGACCAGCGCGCCGAAAGCGTGCTCGGCGGGGCCGCCGGTGGCGCGGCGCCGGTTGATCGTCTCACGCAGCGCGTGCGCCGCGTCCAGCGGTGCGGCGGCCTCGGTCACCACGACGTCGACCCAGCCCTCGATGAGCGCCAGGGTCGTCTCGAGCCGGTCCAGGGCAGCCTTCTGCGGGCCCGTGGGCTCGGGGATGAAGGACATCCCGGAGAAGGCCTCCTGCATGGACTCGGGATCGGTCGGGTCGATCGAGTGGGCGGCCTCCTCGATCTTGGACATGTCGATGTGCACGCCGGCCGCGTACTGCTCGATGGCGGCGTACAGGTCCCGCTCCAGCCACGGGGAGTGCACGAACAGGCGCATCCGCGCGACCTCGCGCAGCGCCAGGTAGATCCGGATCTGGTCGTCCGGCACCTGCAGCCCGTCGCCGAACTCCTCGATGTTCACGGGCACCATGGCCAGCTGGTGGCCCACGACCGGGAACCCGGAGTCCGTGCCGGAGAGCACTTCCTGGGCCAGGGCGCCGACCGCCTGGCCCAGCTGCAGGCCGAACATCGTGCCCCCGAGGTTCTTCAGCATGGGCTGCAGGCCACCGAGCATGCCCTGCATCTCCTCCGGGACCTGGCCCGGCAACTGGTCCTTCAGGGCGCGGCTCATGGCCTCGGACATGGAGACCGCAACCGGTTCGGTCAGGCGGCGCCAGGTGTCCATCGAGGCCTCGACCCACTCGGCCCGGGACCATGCCTTGCCCAGCAACCCGGTGGACTCGATGTCCGTCGTGCCGTCCAGCCACAGTTCCGCCAGGCGCAGCGCCTCGTCGATCTCGCGCCGGGCGAAGGAGCCCACCGCCGGGTCCTGTCCGGCCGCGGCCTGGCGGGCCGACTGCCGTGCCAGGGTCCAGTTCACCGGGCCGTCCTCCGGTGAGGACTGCATCATCGCCTGGAACTGCTGCATCATCTGCTGCATCATGGCCGGGTCCAGCTGGGAGGGGTCGAACGGCAGGCCGCCGGGCATGCCGGGCTGACCGCCACCCGGGCCGCCGCCCAGGCCGCCGAGCGCGCGGCGGAGCTCTTCGGGGTCCGGGCCGTCGCCGCCGAACATGCGGCGGAACATCTCGGACAGCGGGTCGTCTCCGTCGGAGGAACCGGGGCCGTTCGGGGGATTCGTCATGGCCACCAGAGTATCGGCGCGGCCCGCCGGTGTCCGCAGGGGACGCACCGGTTCACTGTGGGCGCACAGCCATACCGGTCACCCCCTAGAATGGACACCAGACCACAGCCTCCCGGTGCGCCGGGAGGCCAGCCCCTGCCGCCCGGACGGTGGAGTTCGCCCTCCGGCGCAGTATCCGTGAAGACAGGTGCCCTGACGTGCAAGAGACCGGACACCCGCCGACGACGACGTCGGCCGCGCCCGGCTCCGGTGCCCCCGTCTCCCTCGCCCGCACCGCCCGCCGGGTCCGCACCGCGCGCCGCCGCCGTCGGGCCACGACGGCCTCCGGCGCCCTCGCGGCGGTCCTCGCGCTCACCGCGATGGCCCTGCCGACCGCCTACATCGTCGAGTCCCCGGGACCGACGTTCAACACGATCGGGGAGCACGGCGGCGCGCCGGTGATCACCGTGGACGGCGCACGGACCTATCCCACGGACGGCAGCCTCGATCTGACGACGGTGTACGTCTCCGGGCCCCCGACCGGTTGGACCACGTTCCTGGACGTGCTCGGCAGCTGGGTGGACCCCACGCGGACCCTGATCCCGAGCGAGCTCGTCTATCCGTCCGGGACCACGTCCGAACAGGTCACGGAGGAGAACGACCTGGCGATGACCACGTCCCAGAACTGGGCCGTGGCCGCCGCGCTGGAGAACCTGGGGATCGACTACCGGCAACGGTTGCACGTGGCCGGGTTCGCCCCGGAGTCCCAGGCGACGGACATGCTGCGCACCGGGGACCAGCTGATCTCCGCCGGCGGCACGGAGGTGACGGGCCTGGAGGGGCTGAAGGACCGCCTGCGCTCGTCCGGGGGCGACCCGGTCGAGCTCGGCATCGTCCGGGACGGGGCCAGGACCACGGTCCAGGCCCCGGTGTATCCCGGACCGGACGGCAGCTGGCTGCTCGGCGTCTACCTGGACTCGGACTTCGACTTCCCGGTGGACGTGACCATCTCCCTGGAGGACGTGGGCGGTCCGAGCGCCGGGATGATGTTCGCCCTGGGGATCATCGACGAGATGACCCCGGGGGCGTTGACCGGCGGCAGGCACATCGCCGGGACCGGCACCATCGACCCGGACGGGACCGTCGGGGAGATCGGCGGCATCGTGCAGAAGGTGGCCGGTGCGCACGAGTCCGGGGCCGAGGCCTTCCTGGCCCCGGCGGGGAACTGTCAGGAGTTGGCGGGCCGGGTGCCGGACGGCATCGACGTGTACGCCGTCGGCGCGCTCGACGAGGCACGGTCCGTGGTCGAGGCGCTGGGCCGAGGACAGTCGCCGCGGGCACCGGCCTGTGGCTGAGGAGGACGAGGAGACACGGTTGAGGATCGTGCAGTCATGGACGCATCGGACAGGAACCGCGCCACTGGCGCAGAGGGGTAAGAACACGTGAGTTTCGGACAAGGTTTTGGCGGTCTCTTCGGGGGACCGGACGACGGGCGCGGTGGCGACCGCGGCTCCGGAGGGCCCGGAGGGCTCTTCGGCGGCCCGGGAGGCCCCGGTCGTCCCGGTGAGCCGGGACGCGGTGGCGGCGACGGCGGTTCCTCCGCCTCGGGGACGCGGGGCAACGGACCGCGGCGGCCCTCGGCGCTGGTGCTCACCATCGTGGTGGTCGCCGCCCTCGTGGTGCTGTTCATGTTCTTCGCCGGCATCTACGCGGACGTCCTCTGGTACAACCAGGTCGGGTACTCGGAGGTGTTCTGGACCGAGATCTGGACACGGGCCGCCCTGTTCCTGATCACCGGGGCCGTCATGGGCGCCGCCGTCTGGCTGTCCATGTGGCTCGCCTGGCGCAAGCGCCCGCTGAACCTGCACAGCCAG
>DATBUG010000424.1:0-1620 GCA_036516315.1 Citricoccus sp. | reverse complement strand
CAGCGTGAGTTCCACCGCCAGGTTCACGGCGACAGTGGTCCGTCCCGGACTGCCCGCAGGTCCCCACACGGCCGTCATGCGCCCGGGTCCGGCCGGCGCCACCGGTTGTTCCTCCTCCTTGATGGCCGGGGACTGTGCCGCCAAGGTCCGTACCGTCCCCGGCCTCTCGACGCGCCCGTCCCGGGTGACGGCCGAACGGGGCCCGGCCGTCGATTCCTCAGGGGCATCCCGACGCGCCGGCCCGGCGGGTGCGCCCCGGCCTGAAGTCACCTCGGCAGGTCCGTCCGGCTCCACCACACCGCCTTCCCGACCCGAAGCGTCATGCCCTGCGGTGCTCCACCGGGCCCGTCCGGCGGGGGCGGGGTCCCGGGCCTGACGCGCTTCGTCCTGCAGGAGGGCCGCCAGGTCCGTGGCCTCGGTCTCCGGTGTCACCGCGGTGACTCCGAGGCCGCGCAACCTTTCCCGCTCCGAGGCGACGTCGGTCAGGGCCACCACCGCCACCGGTCTCGTCCCGCCGGTGCCAGCGGCTACGGCGTCCAGGAACGTGAGCGTCAATTGCTCCGTGTCACCAGCGACGAGCAGGACGTCGGCTACTCCGGAGCGCGCCACGGAGATGAGTTCGGCGAGACTCTCACAGCGGCGGACGACCGTGACCGGGCCACGCAACCGTTCCAGCCCGGAGACGTGGTCGTGGCCGCGCATGATCGTGGTGACGACGGAGACCTGGCGCATGCGTGCCCACCTACCGTCCACTCAGGGACGGGACCACGCTGATGCGGGCGCCGTTGCCCTTGGCGTCCAGGACGCGGGGCAGCTCCTCGGGTCCGAGGAGGACCTGGAGGGAGACGTGTCCCGTCGTGCCGAAGGATCCTGAGGCCTCGGTGAGGCCGGCCAGCTCGGCGGCCGGAGCCACCAGTTCGGGTTTTTCGAAGCCCTGGCGCCCGTCCGCGGCGGCGATCCAGACATCGACCCGCGCCCCCGGACCCGTCCCCTCCGGGAGGGGGTCCTCCAGAGTGAGGGCCACGGCCTGGCGCTCCTGGGGGTCCACGGGAGCCACGGCCGCCGCCGGGAGCAGTTCGCCCCGGCGCACCGTCCCCACGACCGAGACCCCGGGCGGCACCGGTTCGTCGGCGGGCAGGTAGTCATCGGCAGCATCGCCGAGCCGCGCCTGCACCACGGCCAAGTGACCCGGTTCCACGACGGCGCCGGGCACGAGGTCTTCCCCGGCGGCCCAGTATCCCTCGGACCGGTCCAGCGACTGGATCAGCGTCACGATCCCTGCCACGGACAGCAGGACGATCAGGATCCCCGCCAGGAGCCGGGGGTCCCTCCACCCAGGCCGTCTCAGGCGCGGGGCCTCCGCGCTGTTGGTCCCCTCCACGAGCGCCTCCCTCGTCGGCCCGGCGGTCCCGTCCGCCGCCGGTTTGCGTTGACCAGCCTAGTCACGGGCGGAGCCTCAGGGGCGTAGGACGCCACGCCTGTGGACGACACGGTCCGCAGGCGGGCGGTTGTGGAGATCGGACCCCGGGTCCGGCGGGCATGGGAGAATGGCGGCAGCACACCCGTCACGACCAGCCGGAGGACCGATGCCGCGCTTCCTCACCCTGACCGACGTCGCCG
>DATBUG010000423.1:0-1729 GCA_036516315.1 Citricoccus sp. | reverse complement strand
GCCACGGGCACCTCAGGCGTCGGCGACCTTGCGGCCCTTGTACTCCATGAACAGCGGCGTGCCGGCCGAGTCGGTGACGACCTGGGCCTGGTGCGGCAGGCGGTAGGTCACCCGGCCGTTCTCCACGGACTTCACCAGCGGGGGCACGGTGGCCTTCCACTGCGAACGGCGGGCACGGGTGTTGGAACGGGACATCTTCCGCTTCGGAACTGCCACGGCTATCTCTCTTCTGTCTCGTCGGATGAGGTGTTCTGGTCCGGACCGGCGGTGCCGGTCTCGGCTGGTCTGGTCAGTGCAGCCAACGCCGCCCAGCGCGGGTCGAGCTGTTCGTGCGCGTGGTCCGCGGGCGCGTCCTCCAGGCGGATGCCGCACTCGGGGCACAGGCCCGGGCAGTCCGGCCGGCACACCGGCTGGAACGGCAGGGCCGTCACCACGGCGTCCCGGAGGACGGGCTCCAGGTCCACGGCCTCGTCCACCACCAGGCGCTCTTCGTCACGGTCACCCTCCGGGGCGACGGTGAGGAACAGCTCCTGCAGGTCGACGGTGATCCCGTCCCTGATCGGGTCCAGGCAACGACTGCACTCCCCCACCAGGTCGGCATGTGCCTCTCCGGTGACCAGAATGCCCTCGTGGACCGATTCCAGACGCAGGTCGACGTCCACGGCAGACTGCGCCGGGATGCCGATGAGCGGGGTGGACAGCGCCTCGGGCGCCGGCCACTGCTCCTCCAGGGTCCGCATGGACCCCGGACTGCGCACCAGGTCCGTCACGGAGACCACCCACGCGCCACTGGCAGCCGGGGACGATGACGCGGGCATCAGCATTCCTTCCGGACGGACAATGGACGACGGTTCGGATTCCACGCGGGAATCCAGGCAGGGCAGAACCCGCAGGACCGGCTTCCCAGTCTAGCGGTTCGACACCATGCGGCCAAATGGCGCCCCGGTCCGTTCCGGGCCGGAGCGCCGGAGGCCCGGTGCGGCCGGACTCCTCAGAACTGCTGGGCGAACTCCTTGAGCCAGGGGCGCAGTTCGGGGCCGAGGTCCTCGCGGGCGCTGGCCAGCTCGATCACGGCCTTGAGGTAGCTGAGCTTGTCCCCGGTGTCGTAGCGCTTGCCGCGGAAGACCACCGCGTGCACCCCGAAGCCCTCTCCGGTGCCCTCGGCCAGCACCTGCAGCGCGTCCGTGAGCTGGATCTCGTTGCCCCGGCCCGGGCCGGTGCGCTTGAGGATCTGGAACACCGCCGGGTCCAGCACGTACCGCCCGATGATCGCCAGGTTCGAGGGGGCGTCCTCGGCCGCCGGCTTCTCCACCAGCCCGGTGACCTTCACCACGTCCCCGTTGCCGTCCTCGACCGGGACCACCTCGGCCACCCCGTAGGCGGAGATGTGCTCCCGGGGCACCTCCATCAACGCGATCACGGAGCCGCCGCGCTGCTGCTGGACATCGATCATCCGCTCCAGCAGGTTCTCCTGCTCGGCGATCAGGTCATCGCCGAGCAGCACCGCGAACGGCTCCTCGCCCACGTGCTGGTGGGCGCACAACACCGCGTGCCCCAGGCCCTTGGCATCGACCTGGCGGATGAAGTGGATGTCCCCGAGGTTGGTGGCCTCCTGGATCTTGTCCAGCTTGTCGAAGTCGCCCTTGAGCTCCAGGGTCCGCTCCAGCGCCGGCACCCGGTCGAAATGGTCCTCCAGGGCCCGCTTGGACCGCCCGGTGACCATCAGCAC
>DATBUG010000422.1:0-1539 GCA_036516315.1 Citricoccus sp. | reverse complement strand
GGTGATCGAGGAGAACCGGAAGGCCTCCACCTCCTGGGTCCCCGTCCGGCCGTGGCACGCCCACATCCGTTCGCCGGAGTCGCGGTTGGTCGGATAGCCGAACAGGGAGGCCTCGAACTCGTGGGAGCCGCCGGTGGCCAGACCGTGGCCGCCCACGGCCTCCACCACGGTCTCGCCCTCCTCGTTGTCCGCGGTCGTCACCAGGGCCACGTCGGAATTGAAGCCGCGCGCGCTGGCGCCGTAGTCGATCCAGTCGTCGAGGGTGCGGAAGGAGGTCGCCGGGAAGGCCCCCTCGTGCCCGGGGCCGCGGTCGTATCCGGGCGCGAAGACCCAGTTCGCGTGCCAGGTCCCGCCGGGACCGCCGTGCACGCAGTGCCCGGCGGTGATCACCAGGCGCCCGGTGGGGCTGTTCACCGCAGAGCCTGAGCACACGTAGTCCCGGCCGTCCGTCTGGTCCCGGAAGAAGACCTTGCCGTTGGTGTGCGAGTAGTCCAGCACGGGGCTCGCCTGCGGATCCTGGTCGGCATCGGCCGCGGGCACCGGCTCGGCGATCACGGTGGGGGCATCGGGATCCTCCGTGGCCTCCTCCGCGTCCGGGGCCGGAGGATCCGTGCCGGGTTCCGTGTCCGGGGCCGGCGTGGCATCGCCGGGGGCTCCAGGCGCCGTGGCACCGGAGGACGTACTCTCGGGGCCGTCGGCGGGAACGGCCTGCGCCATGCGCTCGGCCGTCCAGTACTCCGCGACGGCGGCCTCCGCCGCCTCCTCAGCGTCGGCCGACGGTGCCGTCGCCTCGGAGGCCGCCCCCGCGGCCCGGGTGGCCTGTCCGTCCAGGGGGCCGACGAGGTCCGGCGTGACCGGGGCCTGGACCGAGGTGGTGCTCGTGGCGGAGTGCACCGATACCGCGCGGTCCGGGTCCGCTGCCGCGACGGTGGCCGGGGCGGTCGTCGTGACTGCGGCCGCGGTTGCGGCCGGCACGGGCGTCAGCGCGAGTGCGGCGGCGGCCAGCACGGCGGCGGGGACACGCCACCGGGGCCGGGAGATCGCAGGGTCCATGGGGCACATCCTCGTCGGTCGGCGGGTCCGGTCACGGCGCGTGGTCGGGGCACCGGCCGACCGTGCGGTCCGGTCGCCGTCCGTGGCGTCGCAGACATGATTGGGCCCGGGCCCGGCCGAAGTCAAGGTCCGGGGCGTGACAGCGGGCTCCCTCACGGGCACGATCACGGGCGCGATCTCAGACTTCGCCACGGACGTGGTCAGGGGTGCGGGCCGGCCGCTCCCTCCAGGTCCCGGCGCATGACCAGGCGTGGCATCCGGCTGGCCACGGCGTCCGTGGTGCCGACCACCCGGAAGCCCGCCCGTTCGAACATCGTCCGGGTCCCGACGAAGGCCATGGTCACATCCATCCGGCCCTCGGGGTCCACGGGGTAGGCCTCCACGGCGGGGGCACCACGGGAGGCGGCGTAGTCCACCGCTCCGGAGATCAGACGCTCGGTCACCCCCTGGCGGCGGTGCCCGGGGCGCACCACGAGGCAGATGATG
>DATBUG010000421.1:0-2251 GCA_036516315.1 Citricoccus sp. | reverse complement strand
CAGGGTGCGCCGGCCCACCGAGACGGCCACGGCGCAGCGGGAGATGTCGTCCCGGATGATCACGACGTCGGCCGTCTCCGAGGCGGCCGTCGATCCGCGCGCCCCCATCGCCACCCCGACGTCCGCGACGGCCAGCACGGGCGCGTCGTTGACGCCGTCGCCGACCATCATGACCGGCCCGGGCCGGGCCTGTCGGACCAGCCGGACCTTGTCCTCGGGCAGCAGCTCGGCCGCGACGTCGGTGATGCCTGCCTGGGCGGCGATGTGCCGGGCGGTGGCCTCGGCGTCCCCGGTGAGGACCAGCTGGCGGCGCACTCCGAGGCGGCGCAATTCCGCCAGGGTGGCCGGAGCGTTGGCCCGGAGCCGGTCGGAGAGGATGAGGGTGCCGGCGAAGACGCCGTCCACGCCCACGTAGACCGCCGACTCCCCCGGGTTCAGCCCGGCCAGGCCCACCCCGGAGGCGTGCTGCCGCACGTAGGCCGCCTTGCCCACGATGACCGTCCGCCCGTCCAGGACGGCGGTGACCCCGTTGGTCGCCTCCTCCCAGGCCTCCGAGGCGGTGACCAGGCCGAGCCCACGGTCCTCCGCGGCCCGGCGGATGGAGTCCGCCAGCACGTGCACCGAGTACTGCTCCGCCGACCCGGCCAGCCGCAGCAGCTCCTTCTCGCTGAGGCGCGCCGTGCCGTCCGCGGGACCGGCCGGCCGGATCTCGAGCAGTTCCGGTCGGCCGTAGGTGAGGGTGCCGGTCTTGTCGAAGGCCGCCGTGCGGACGGAGCCGAGCGCCTCGATGATGCCACCAGACTTGACGATGACCCCGTTCGCCGCGGCCCGGGACATCCCTCCGAGGAACGCGACGGGCGCGGCGATGAGCAGGGGGCACGGTGTGGCCACCACCAGGACCTCGGCGAAGCGGACCGGGTCCTGGGAGACCCACCAGGCGAGACCGCCGATGAGGTAGGCGACCACGGTGAACGGGACCGCGTACCGGTCGGCCAGGCGCACCATGGGCGCCCGGGACTCCGAGGCCTCCCGCACCAGCGACAGGATCCGCGCGTACTGGGAGTCCTCGGGACGGGCCGTGGCCTGCAGGACCACCGCCTGCTGGCCGTTGAGGGCGCCGGAGAGCACCTGGTCCCCGGTTCGGCGCGTCACCGGCAGGGACTCCCCCGTCAAGGACGACTCGTCGAACTCGGCCTGCACGTCCGCTCCCTCGGCCCCGGCGACGAGCGTGCCGTCCACCGGGACCACCTCGGCCGGGCGGATCAGCAACCTGTTCCCCGCGTCCACCTGCTCCAGGGGCACGTCCTCGACCGTGCCGTCGTCGCCCAACCGGTGGGCCGTCTGCGGTGCCCGCTCGAGCAGTGCCGTCAGGCTGCGCCGGGCCCGGCCGGCGGCATAGTCCTCGAGCGCCTCACCACCCGTGAGCATGAGGCACACCACGAGCGCCGCCAGGTACTCCCCCACGGCCAGCGTCGCACCGATCGCCGTGACGGCGAGCACATCGACGCCCCAGTGCCCGCGCAGCAGGTCCCGGACCATGCCCACACCGGTCTTGAGCACCACGGCGGCGCCGAACACGGTGGCCGTCCACCGGGCCGCCCCGCCCGTCCCGGAGAACTCCAGCACGAGGACGACCGCCAGGGCCAGCAGCGTGATCGCCACCCAGGGATAGGACCGGACCACCGACGACGACCTCATGCCGCCCTCCACGAGAGTTGGGACCATAGGTGTCACATTCTCCCGCGCCCCAGGGGCGTCATTCCAGCCAGGCCGCCCTTCCCCGGGCCGCGCTGGTCCCCTTGACGCGGTATCCCCGCGGGGCCAGACTGCGATGACGTGCGATCTCGACGAACTGGGAGGTTCCCGTGGGCAGCACCGCGCACAACGCCCCCGACGTGACCACGGAGGGGGAGGGCGAGCTCAAACGCGTCCTCGGGCCGAAACTTCTGCTGCTGTTCGTGGTGGGGGACATCCTGGGCGCCGGCATCTACGCCGTCACGGGACCCATGGCGGGCATGGTCGGCGGCATCCTGTGGCTGCCCTTCCTGCTGGCCTTCGTGGTGGCGACCATGACCGCCATGTCCTACCTGGAGCTGGTCACCCACTACCCGCAGGCGGCCGGTGCCGCGCTGTACACGCACAAGGCCTTCGGCATCCACTTCGTCACCTTCCTGGTCGCCTTCGCCGTGGTGTGCTCGGGCATCACGAGCGCCTCCACGTCCGCGAACGTCCTGGCCCAGAACTTCTTCGG
>DATBUG010000420.1:0-11663 GCA_036516315.1 Citricoccus sp. | reverse complement strand
CGGATCAGCCGGGCCCTCGAGGGGGCAGGCCGCGGCGCCCCCGGCTCCGTCCCGCCCCGCAGTCGCACCGGGCGGGGAGCGCCCGGCCAGCGGCCCCGCACCGAGCGCGCCGCCGCGGTCCGTAGACTGGGGTGACGACGTCCCCAGCGAGGACGACGTCACCATCGAGGAGTCCGGCATGGCCGGGCGCAAGGTGGTCGAGCGTCTGCTCGGCGGCCGCCTCGTGGAGGAACGGATGCTGGACGGAAGCCCCCTGTCCTGATCCGTCTCATCCCCGGACGCGCCCTCGCCGCCCGGGACCGGGGGCAGTCTCCCAACGCGGAAAGTGGTCGGTAGCGTGTACGAAGGTGCGGTCCAGGACTTGATCGACGAGCTCGGGCGGTTGCCCGGCATCGGCCCCAAGTCCGCCCAGCGCATCGCCTTCCACATCCTGGAGGCGGACGGTGAGGACATGCTGCGGCTCGCGGAGGCCATCCGTACCGTCAAGGACCGGGTCAAGCTGTGCTCGATCTGCTTCAACGTCTCCGAGCAGGAGACCTGCTCGATCTGCCGTGACGAACGCCGCGACGCCTCCCAGGTGTGTGTGGTCGAGGAGTCCAAGGACGTCATGGCCATCGAGCGCACCCGGTCGTTCCGGGGCCGGTACCACGTGCTGGGCGGGTCCATCAACCCGATTGCCGGCATCGGCCCGGACCAGTTGCACATCCGCGAACTGCTGACGAGGCTGCAGGACCCGGCGATCGAGGAGGTCATCCTCGCCACGGACCCCAACCTCGAGGGCGAGGCCACCGCGACCTATCTCTCGCGCATGCTCGGCTCCACCGGCCTGAAGGTCACGCGCCTGGCCTCGGGCCTGCCCGTGGGCGGAGATCTCGAGTATGCCGACGAGGTGACCCTGGGCCGGGCCTTCGAGGGGCGACGCAGCGTCGCCGGCTGACCGCCCGCCCGGCTCCGGCCCCTCTCCGGCCTGGACCTGGTGCGTACCAGATCCGCACTTGATCCGCACCTGATCTGCACGTGGATGCACCGGCCACGGCCGTCCGCCGTCCCTCGACCGCCTACTGCGGCGTAGTGCCCCGGATCACACTCTGCTAGGTTCGTTTCAGGGTTGCCCGTACCAGGGCCCTCCTGATGCCGGGCCCGGCACACGCCGGTCCGGCCCCTCCGGGAGGCCCCGTGGCACGCACCAGCCACGACGCACCGTCATCATTCGCACGACCGGCCCCACGACCGGCAGCCCGGGGGCCGGGAGGTTGAGGAGCAGACCATGACCACGTCCACCCCCCTCCAGCCGGCCGGTTCCACGGCCCGGCCCCGCACCCGGCGCCGCCGCCTGGCCGCGGCGGGCCTGCTCTCCGTCTCCGCGCTGCTGCTCGCAGCCTGCGGCGGAGGCTCCGACGGCGGGGACCAGACCGAGAGCGGCACCACCGCCGCGGGAAACACCCTGGAGCGCTTGCGGGAAGAGGGCACGATCACCGTGGGCATCGCCGGTGAGGTGCCGTACTCCTACCTGGAGAACGGCGAGCCCGCCGGCGCCACCGTGGCCATGCACGAGAAGATCTTCGCGGACATGGGCATCGAGAACGTCGAGGCCGAGCTCGTGGAGTGGAACTCCCTGATCCCCGGCCTGAACGCCGGCCGCTTCGACGCCGTCTCGGCGGGGATGTCCATCCTGCCGGACCGGTGCGCCCAGGCCGCCTTCTCGGACCCCGAGATCATGTACACCACCACCCTGATGGTCGCCGAGGGCAACCCCAAGGGCCTGACCGACCTGGACTCCGTCAAGGAGAAGGTCGACGCCGGGGAGAACATCAACCTCGCCGTGCTGGCCGGTGGCATCGAGGCCGGTTACGCCGACGCGCTCGGGCTGAAGGTGCAGTCCGTGCCGGACGCACAGACCGGTATGGACACCGTGGCCAACGGCCGCGCCGACGCCTTCGCGATGACCGCGATCTCGCTGAACGTCATGGCCGAGGAGAACCCGGACGCCGGGGTCGAGACCACCGACGCCTTCGTCCAGGTGATCGACGGCGTGGAGCAGGTCGGCGCCGGCGGCACCGTCTTCCGCAAGGAGGACACCGAGCTGCTCGAGGCCTACAACGAGGCCCTCGCCTCCGTCACCGAGTCCGAGGAGTCTTACCTCGAGGTGGTCGGGGACTACGGCTTCACCGCCGAGAACCTGCCCCCGGAGGACCTCACCACGGAGAAGCTCTGCTCCGGCGACCTGGGCTGACCCGCCATGCTGGAGAATCTCCAGGACACGGCGGAGGCCTGGCCCTTCCTGGCCCGGGGACTGTGGGTGACCATCCAGCTCACGGTCCTCGGGTCCGCCCTGGCCCTCGTCCTGGCCATCGTGCTCGGACTGATGGCGGGCGCCCCGAACCGGTTGCTCTCCGTCCCGGGGCGGATCATCATCGAGTTCTTCCGCGGGACCTCGCTGGTCGTGCAGCTGTTCTTCATCTTCTTCGTGCTGCCCCAGTTCGGCGTGGAGCTGCCCGGGATGTTCGTGGGCGTGCTCGCCCTGGGACTGAACTACGGCGCCTACGCCGCTGAGGTGGTCCGCGGATCCATCGCCTCGGTGCCCCGCGGCCAGTGGGAGGCCACCACGGCGCTGTCCATGTCCCCGGTGCACCGGATGCGCCGGGTCATCTTCCCCCAGGCCTGGGCCCTGATGATCCCCTCGCTGGCCAGCCTGATGGTCCACCTGCTCAAGGGCACCGCGATCGTCAGCGTCATCCTGCTGCAGGACTTCACGTTCCACCTGGACCAGCTGCGGCGGGTGACGGACACGACCTGGGCCTACGCCGTCGTCGGGCTCGTGGGGTACTTCGTCCTGGCGCTGCTGCTGCAGCTGTTCATGAACGCCCTCGAGGCCCGGGCCAAGCACCGGCTGGGCCGGGGCCCGTCCCTGCGGGAGATCCTCTCACCCACGCCGCCGAAGAAGGACACCCTGTCCACCGTGGGAGGTGGTGTGTGATGCAGGACGAGAACGAACTCTGGGACTGGGACATGGCGCTCCGGGCCCTGCCCGAGGTGCTGGAGGGCTTCCTCACCGTCACCCTGCTCGTGACGGTCCTGGGCACGGTGATCGCCGCCGCGCTGGGCCTGGTGTGGGCCATGCTCATCCGCCTGGCCCCCCAGCCGGTCTCCGGCATCGTCAAGTGGCTGGTCAACTTCGTCCGGATGACCCCGATCGTCGTCCAGTTGCTGTTCGCCTACTACACCTTCCTGATGTTCGACGCGCTCACGATCGGCATCGTGGTGTTCGGCATCCACTACTCCACGTACATGTCCGAGGTCTACCGGGCCGGGATCGACGCCGTGCCCAAGGGACAGTGGGAGGCCACCACGGCCCTGTCCATGTCCACCCGCCGGACCTGGACCGCCGTCGTGATCCCGCAGGCTTTGCGGGCCACCGTCCCGGCCTTGGGCAACTACGCCATCTCGATGTTCAAGGACACCCCGTTCCTGCTGGTGATCGGCGTGGTGGAGATGGTCAACGCCGCACAGATCTTCGGCGGCAACAACTTCCGCTACGTGGAGCCCATCACCCTGGCCGGCATCATCTTCCTGCTGGCCAGCTATCCCACCTCCGTCCTCATCCGCCGATTGGAGAAGCGCCTTGCCTACGCCAACTGACTCCGGACCCGCCCCCGGGCCGGAGACCGCGTCACCCGCCGTCTCGGGTGCACCGCACGCACCCGGCCAGGCCGGGGTTGCACCGCTCATCGAGTTCCGCGGCGTGGAGAAGCGCTTCGGGGACAACGTGGTGCTCAAGAACCTGGACTTCCACGTCAACCGCGGCGAGCGCGTGACCCTGATCGGGCCCTCGGGCTCCGGCAAGACCACCATCCTGCGCCTGGTGATGACCCTCGAGGAGGCCACGGACGGGCTGATCCTCATCGGTGGTGACCCGCTGACCCACCGGATCGTGGACGGCAAGCGCGTGCGCCTGCCGAACAAGGAGATCAAGAAGACCCGCACCCGCATCGGGATGGTGTTCCAGCAGTTCAACCTCTTCCCGAACATGACCGTCCTGGAGAACATCACCGAGTCCCCCATCCACGTGCTCGGCCAGTCCAAGGCCGAGGCGAAGGCCCGGGCGCTGGACCTGCTGGAGAAGGTGGGGCTGGCCGACAAGGCCGGGGCGCACCCCTCCAGCCTCTCCGGGGGCCAGCAGCAGCGCGTGGCCATCGCCCGGGCCCTGGCCATGGACCCGGAGATCCTGCTGCTCGACGAGGTGACCTCCGCGCTGGACCCGGAGATCGTGGGCGAGGTCCTCGGCATCCTGCGGCGGATCGCGGAGACCACGGACATCACGATGCTGATCGTCACCCATGAGATGCAGTTCGTCCGCGACGTCTCCGACCGGGTGCTGATGTTCGACGGCGGCTCGATCGTCGAGGACGCCGACCCGGAGACGATGTTCACCGCGCCCCGGCACGAACGCACCCGCAAGTTCCTGGCGGCCGTGCTCGGGGAGGGGCAGATCGGCACCCGGTAGTCCGCCGCCGGCGGCGGCGCAGGGGCCTAGACTGCACCGGGTGAGCCCGCCGCCCGATGCGACCGACCCCGCCGAGGACGCCTCCTCCGGCCGCGGTCCGGCCCTGTGGCACCGGGACTACCTCCTGGCGATGACCGTCCAGCTCGGGGTCTCGCTGGTCTTCATGACGCTGATGACCTACATGGCCCTCTACGCCGCCGACCGTTTCGGGGCCCGGGATGCCTGGGCCGGGTTCGCCGCCAGTGCCTTCATCCTCGGGTCCGCCCTGGCGCGGGTACTCCTGGGCCGGCACGTCGAGGCCATCGGCCGGCGGCGGATGCTGGTCACGGGCCTGGCCGTCTTCACGGCCTGCTCGGCCCTGTACCCCGTGGCGGACGCCTACCCGGTGCTGGTGGGCGTGCGGTTGCTCCACGGGGCGGCCTTCGGGGCCGCCACCACGGCCGTGACGGCCGGCGTGCTGGCGATGGTGCCGGCCTCCCGGCGCGGGGAGGGCATGAGCTACTTCCTGACCGCCTCCACCCTGGCCACCGCCGTCGGGCCCCTGCTGGCCGTGCGGCTCTCGGCCGGGCTGGGCCCCGGCCCGGTCTTCCTCACCACCCTGGCGGCCTCCGTGCTCGCCCTGGGTGCCGCAGTTGTGCTGCGGCTGCCGGAGTTCCCCCAGGACCGGTCCGCCGCGCGCCGGCCCCGCCGCGGCCTCCTGCCCCGGTGGGCCGCGGACGTGCTGGACCCGGACGCGCTGCCCGTGGCCCTCGTGATCCTGCTGGTCTCGTGCGGGTACGCCGGGGTTGTGACGTACGTGAACCCGTACCTGCTGGACGGTGGCCTCGAGACCGCCGCGTCCCTGTTCTTCGTGGTGTTCGCCGGGGGCATGCTCCTCGTGCGTCTGGTCGCCGGGCGTCTGCAGGACCGCCGCGGGCCGAATGCCGTGGTGGTTCCCCTGGGCCTGGCCTTCTGCCTCGCCCTGGTGCTGCTGGCCGTGGCGGCCCAGCCCTGGCAGGTCCTGCTGGCCGGGGCGCTGGCCGGGGCCGGCTACGGGGGCTCCGGGCCCACCCTGCAGGTGGTGGCCGCGTCCCGGGCCCGCCCCGAGCGCCTCGGGATCGCCACCTCGACCCACTACCTGATGCTGGACACCGGGATCGCCTTCGGCCCGGTGCTGTTCGGGACCCTGATCCCCGTGCTGGGCTACCGCGGGCACTATCTGGTGCTGTCCGCGGTGGTGGCGGCCGGGATGGCGCTGTACTGGTTCGTTCACGGGCGGCACGGCCGGGCCGCTCCCCCGTAGACTGACCCCAGTCGACCGATAGTCCGCACGTGCTGCGGACCCGATCCACCAAGGAACCGCATGAGCCTAATCGTCCAGAAGTACGGAGGGTCCTCCGTCGCCGATGCCGAGGGGATCCTGCGCGTGGCCAGACGCGTGGTCGAGACCCAGCAGGCCGGCAACCAAGTCGTCGTCGTGGTCTCGGCCATGGGGGACACCACGGATGAGCTGCTGGACCTGTCCGAGCAGATCAACGCCGAGCCCCCGGCCCGCGAGATGGACATCCTCCTCTCGGCCGGAGAGCGCATCTCGATGTCCCTGCTCGCGATGGGCATCCACTCCCTCGGCGCCACGGCCCGGTCCTTCACCGGTTCCCAGGCCGGGATGTTCACCGACTCCTTGCACGGCCAGGCCCGGATCATCGACGTCTCCCCCGAACGCGTCCGCGAGGCCGTCCAGGAGGGCAACGTCGCCATCGTGGCCGGCTTCCAGGGCATGAGCCGGGAGTCGCGGGACATCACCACCATGGGCCGCGGCGGTTCGGACACCACCGCGGTAGCCCTCGCCGCCGCGCTGGACGCGGACGTCTGCGAGATCTACACGGACGTCGACGGCGTCTACACCGCCGACCCGCGCGTGGTGCCCTCCGCCCGGAAGATCGAGGAGATCACCTCCGAGGACATGCTCGAGATGGCTGCCTCCGGGTCGAAGATCCTGCACCTGCGCTGCGTGGAGTACGCCCGGCGCTTCGGCGTGCCGCTGCACGTGCGCTCGTCCTTCTCCCACAACGAGGGCACCTGGGTGCGCCCCGATCCTGAAGACACCATCACCATCGAGGAAGGCGAACCCATGGAACAGCCGATCGTCTCCGGCGTCGCCCATGACCGGTCCGAGGGCAAGATCACCGTCTACGGCGTCCCGGACGTCCCCGGCAAGGCCGCCGAGGTGTTCAACGTGGTCTCCGCGGCCAACGTGAACATCGACATGATCGTCCAGAACGTGCCCCGTGAGGAGACCGGCCGGACGGACATCTCCTTCACCCTGCCCATCACCGAGGGCAAGCGGGCCACGGAGGCCCTGCGGGACGCCCAGGAGGCGATCGGCTTCGAGGACATCGTGCTGAACCCGCACATCGGCAAGCTCTCGCTCGTCGGTGGCGGCATGCGCTCCAACCCGGGCGTCTCGGCCCGGTTCTTCGACGCCCTGCACCAGGCCGGGGTGAACATCGAGATGATCTCCACCTCGGAGATCCGCATCTCGATCATCACCCGTGAGGACATGCTGGACACCGCCGTGCGCGCCGTGCACCAGGCCTTCAACCTCGACGCCGAGGAAGAGGCCACCGTGTACGGGGGCACCGGCCGCTGAGCCTGCGCCCCGGCGCGCACACACGTCCGCACGACGACTCGGCCCCCGCTCCCTGGACCAGGGAGCGGGGGCCGAGTCGTCCGTGGACGGGGAGGTCAGTCCTCGTCCACCGCGGCGTCGTAACGCTGCAGGAACGCCGAGATCTCACCACGGGTGATCTGGTCCGACTGACGGAAGTTGCCCTGGGTGTCACCCACCGTGATCGCCTCCGAGGCCAACCACGTGATCGCCGCGTAGTTTGCGCCATCCACGTTCAGGTCCTCGAACGGTGACGTGGCCGGTGCCGTGAACTCGGGTTGTTCGAGCCGGTAGAGGAACGCCGCGAACTCACCGCGGGTCACGGCCCGGGACGGCTTGAACGTACCGTCGGCGTAGCCGGCAGCGACCCCCTCCGCGGAGGCCCACATGATCGGGGTGAAGAACGCCCCGCCGGCGTTGACGTCCTCGTAGGGGCTCGTGCCCGGCGCCTCGAAGTCGGGCTCCACGTACCGGTAGAGGAACGCGGTGGTCTCACCGCGGGTCACGTCCTGGTTCTTCCGGTAGGTGTTGTCCGAGGAGTAACCCACCGAGATCCCCGTGCAGGACATCCAGCGGACCGGCGCGTAGAACGCGGATCCGGGCTGGTTGTCCGCGAAGTCCTCGAGGTCGCACGAGTCGGACCCGGAGCCCCCCTCACCGTTACCGCCGTCGTCCTCCCCGACGGTCACGGTGACCGCGGTACGGGTGCCCGGAGCCCATTCCACCAGGCCCCGCCAGGTGCCGGTGCTCAGCCCGGACCAGGCGAGGGTGGCGGTGGTGGTCTCCCCGTTCCCGACCGTCAGTGGCTCCGGCTCGACCGACAGGTTGCCGGCGTCCCCGGCCATCACGACCGTCTCCAGGGACGCCGAGGCCTCGGCCCCGCCCTGAGAGGAGTACAGGTGGGCGACCGCGAGGTACGGGCCCGGTTGGGGGTCGGTGAGCACGTACTGCTCCGATCCCGAGCCCGTGGCCACGGTGATCTGCTGGTTGTCGGGCGTGACGAGGTAGAGGTCCCAGTCCGCGACCTCATCGTCCGCCTCGAGCCGCCACGCCACCGTGCTGGCCCCCTCGGGCACCTCGGTCACGCTGCCGTGGATCGACGCCCCCGTGGGGTCGTTCAGCGGACCGGGGACCTTGGTGAACTCTTCGGTCTCGGACTTCCCCAGCCCCTCGACCTGCGGGTCCAGGTCACCGTCGATGCCGGACTGCAGCTCGACGTCCTCGGTGCCCTGCGCGCCGGACCCGGTCACGGCGTCCGGTGCCACGACATCCACGGACCGCACCGTCACCGGCGAGGTGATGTCCGCCTGCCCCGCACGGGACCAGCTGAAGGACCCGTGGGTCCACTCGTCACCGGCGGCGTCGGTGCGGGTGAGCGTGATCTCGACCTCGGCCGATTCCCCGGCCTCCAGATCGATCGTCGCGGGCTCGACGCTCACGTCGTATCCGGGCACCGAACCACTGGCCTCCCAGCTGCCGGACTCGGTGGCCGTCACCGTGCGGGTGACGGTCGCCGAACCGAGCAGGTCGTTGACGGCGATCGAGGCCAGGTTGACGTCCCGACCCCCAATGTCCCCGCGCACGAGCGCGTCCCACTCGCGGGTATCGGACTCGTACACCAGACCGGGGGCGGCCATGGCCGCCGGCTCGGCGGACCCGGCACCCGTGGCGAAGTTGTCCGTGCTCGGCGTCCCCTCGGCGGTGAGGATGTCACCGGCGGAGGTCATCATGGCCGATTTCACGGCCATCGGGGACCAGTCCGGGTACTTGCCGCTCATCAGGGCGGCCATGCCGGCCAGGTTCGGCGCCGCCATGGAGGTTCCGGACATCAGCCCGAAGCTGTCCCCCTGGTACATGGGGTCCAGGGGTGAGACCCCCGCCAGCACGTTGACACCGGGTGCGGCCACGTCCGGGGTCAGCAGTTCGGAGTTCACGGCCGTGGACGGGCCACGGGAGGAGAAGCCGGCGATCTGCGGGACCGGGATCGGATCCAGGTCCGTGGTGTCCCCCACCACGAGGGTCGCCTGCTCCTCGGTGTCCGCCACCAGGTCCTTGATCGACTCGTCGGAGGTGTGCACGGTGGGCACCGAGTGCAGGTCCGCGTCCTCGGAACCCCCGCCGATGTTCACCAGCACCATGCCGACACCGCCGGCCTGGTCCACCGCCCTGGACTTGGCGACGCGGTCGTAGGTCCCGCGGTCACAGACCACGATCCGGCCCTCGGCCTGCTCCGGGTCGAGCGCGCCCGGGGCGCACAGCCGGACCTCGTCCGCGGTCTTGCCGGCGAGGCCGACCTCGCTCGAGAGCACGATCTCGGCCGGTCCCACGCCCTCCGGCATGGAGGACACGCCGCGGAACTTCTGCCCGCCCTCGAACTCGACCGTGCCGGTCAGTTCGTCGGAGAAGGTCGTGGCGGCCACGGAGGTCACCCACGGGGCGGAGTGGTTGGCGGTCTGCGCCGTGGGCCCGGAGTTGCCGGCCGACGCCGAGACGAAGATCCCGGCCTCGGCCGCTGCCTTGAAGGCCAGCGAGACCGGGTCCACGATGGAGTTGTTGCTCCCGGAGATCGAGTAGTTCAGCACGTCCACGCCGTCCACGATGGCCTGCTCGATCGCGGCCACCGAGGCGGTGCTGAAGCAGCCCCCGGTGTCCGGATTCGTGTCCTCCCAGCACGTCTTGTAGACGGCGACCTTCGCCTCCGGGGCCACGCCGGAGCCTTCCCCGTAGGAGGCTCCGCCGTTCATCACCTGGTCGACGCCGTCGTTGCCGGCCGCGGTGGTCGCGGTGTGGGTGCCGTGCGAGGAGATGTCGATCGGGGAGAGCCGTTCGAGGGGATCGCGCTGGTCCGCCGGCACGTAGGTCTCGAAGTCCTCGGAGAAGTACCGGGCGGAGAGGACCTTGGAATTGCACTCGTCCCCGCTGAAGTCCTCACCGGCCTCGCAGTCCCCCCGGAAGGTGGTGCCGTCGGCCTTGAGCATGGCGATCCGACCGGCGGAGTCCAGGTACGGCTCGCCGACCTCCGGCTCCCCGGAGAGCGGTTCGACCTCGTCCCCGGCCAGCATCTCCTGCTCGGGGTAGTAGCCGGTGTCGATCACGCCGACCACCACACCCTTGCCGGCGTTCTCGACACCGCCGTAGGTGTTGTTCCAGGTGCCGCGGGAACCGGGCAGGCCGAGGAACTCGGTGGAGGAGTAGTCCGGGGCGAACTGCTCCACCTCGGACACGGCCAGCACCCGATCGTCCTGGGACAGCGCCCGGGCCTGATCCGCCGTCAACTCCGAGACGAAGGCGTTCAGCGCGGTGGTGAAGTGCTGGTCCACGGAGACGGAGGCGGCCGAGGCCACCTGCTCCTGGCGCTGGGTCAGGTGCTGGTCGTACTTGCGTACCACCGTGGACTCGGGGTCCAGCGCGCCGTCGGTGGCCGCCGTGGCCGGGTACCCCTTCTTGTCCCCGGAGTACGTGGCGACCGGGTCATCCTTCAGGATGACGAAGTACCGACCGTCCTGGTAGTCGGGCCGCTCCGGACGTAACTGGTCGATCCGTGTATCGGACCCGCCACCGGCCGGGGCCGCGGCGGCCGGCAGCGCCGCGAAGGGCGTGGCCAGCAGTCCGATCCCCGCCAGTACGGCGGTCAGGGCCCGGCGTCGTCGGGCCGTTCTGGGGTTCCTCGACATGAACCTCGCCTTTCCTCACCAAGGTGCGATCCGGGCACGAGCGCGCCCGGTGGGCTCTGGGCCGACGTCCCATGTCCGGCCCGGAATGCCCCGGGCGCCCGACGGCACAGGTGAGAGACGGTGCGGGTGATGTCAGCCACAGAGTGGGATGGTCCTGACAGTACCGGAGGCCCACCCGCCGGGAAAGTCCTGAAACAGGTGTTTTACACGGGACGGCGCTGCTGCGTCCGCCCCGTGGGCGATACGCTGGAGGGGTGTCCACTCCCCCGTCCGGCCGCCTGACCGTGCTGCCCGCGGAGCAGTGGCGAGACCGCGCGCAGGCCCACCGGGAGCGCGTGGCCGCCTACACCGCTCCCTTGAAGGACCTGCACTCCGCGGGCATCCGGCACCCGGTCCACGACTTCCTGTTCTCCTACTACTCGCTGACCCCCGGCGCGCTGGAGCGCTGGCATCCGGGGGCCGGCGTCGTGCTCGCCGCGGCTCCCGACGTCGGCGACCGGCCTGACGGTGACGGCCTGCCCGGCACCGGCGGCGGGCGCTTCTACCGGTGGTTGGCACCGGGCCCGGGGTTGCCGGACGGCGGCTGGACGGTGGACGTGCCGGCCTTCCTGACGCAGCGGGCCTCCATGGTCGGCTTCGCCCGCCGGATCCTGGGCACCACCGTGGAGCGTCCCGCCAGGCTGTCCTGCTTCGGGCTGCACGAGTGGGCCATGGCCTACCGCTCCGACGTCCACGGCGTGCGGCACTCCACCGTCCCCCTACGGCTCGGCGCCGCCGGCACCGACCGGGTGGTGGAGGAGAACCGCATCGCCTGCACCCACTTCGACGCCTTCCGGTT
>DATBUG010000419.1:0-2257 GCA_036516315.1 Citricoccus sp. | reverse complement strand
AGACCGCCGACCGCCGCGCCCGGAACCGTCGTGCGTGTTAATACAGCCGGCCCTCCGCCCGGCGAACCACCACCTTCAGAGGATTCGATGACCCCCGCAGAACGCCACCCTGTCCACCCGGGCGTAGCCCGCGCCACCCCGTCGGCCGGCCGCGAGGCCGCCGTGCCGCCGTCGGGGTCCACGGCCCGCTTCGCCCCCACCGGAACTGGCCTGTACGCCATCTTCACCGCCGTCATGGCCGTGGTGCTGATCCTGTCCAACATCGGGGCCTCCAAGGGCGTGACCTTCGGGCCGATCGTCACGGACGGGGGGTTCTTCCTGTTCCCGCTGGCCTACATCGTCGGAGACGTGGTCTCGGAGGTGTACGGCTTCCGCGCCTCGCGCCGGGCCATCGTCACCACCTTCGCGCTCTCGGTGTTCGCCGCCGCCTGCTACTGGGTGATCATCGCCCTGCCCGGCGCCGCCTGGTACGACGGCCAGGACGCGCTGGTGCGCACGCTGGCGCCGGTGCCCCTGATCGTGCTGGCCTCCCTGCTCGGCTTCCTGGTCGGCCAGCTGGCGAACTCCTGGCTCCTGGTCCGGCTCAAGCGCCGCGCGGGGGAGCGGCGGCTGTTCGGCCGCATCGCCCTCTCCACCCTGGCCGGAGAGTTCTTGGACACCCTGGTGTTCTGCTCGATCGCCGCCGGGGTCATCGGCATCACGGACGTGCCCACGTTCGTCAACTACGTGGTGGTGGGCTTCGTGTTCAAGTCCGTGGTGGAGATCGTGCTGTCCCCCGTGACGATCTGGGTCATCGGCCGGGTCAAGAGGGCCGAGCCCGCCTACGCCTGAGCCGTCGCGGCGGCGCAGGCCGGGCCCTCAGCCCAGCGCCCGCCGCACGGCCGCGACGATCTCCTCGGTGTCGGCGTGCTCGCCCACCATGGTCACCACCGCGACCGGCCGCTGCGCCGGACCCGCGGCGGCGTCCGGACCGCCGGCCGGGATGCGGTAGCCCTCGAGCATGACCCGGATCAGCCGCGCCGCCTGACTAGAGAACTCCTCCCGGACGTCCTGCCGCGGCGCGTGGACCCACTGGCGCAGGTGGGCATTGTGCAGCGCCACGCACGCGCCGGCCAGGGCTGCGGCAAGGGTCCCGACGGCGGCCTCGTCGCCGTATCCCCCCTCCGCTGCGAGCCGTTCGCGCAACCACCGGCGGAAGATCGCCTCGTAGCGGTGTGAGGTGAGCAGCTCCCGGTTGCGCAGGGCCTGGGACTGGCGCAGGAGCCGGTGCCGGGCCAGGGTGCGCTCGGGGTGGTCCAGGTGGTAGCGCAGCACCAGCAGCAGACCCTCGCGCAGGGCCGAGGCGGTGTCGTGCGCGGTGGAGTCCAGGAAGTCCTGGAGGCGGTCGAGCATGGCCGTGTGGTCGGCGAACACCACGTCCTCCTTGCCGCCGAAGGTGCGGAAGAAGGTCGCGCGGCTCATCCCGGCCGCCCGGGCCAGTTGCTCCACCGTGGTGGCCTCCCAGCCCTGGGCGTCCAACAGGGTCAGCAGTACCGGGAGCGTCGAGCGGGCGTGGGCCAGGTCCATACCGCCATGATACGGAGTCTCTTGACATGAGACCAGGTATCGCACGATAGTGGTGCACGTCACCCGATCGTCTCCCGGAGGCCCCATGAGCACCCCGTCCCCGGTGTCCGCACCCACCAACCGTCCGCAGCACCCCACCGCCGAGCCCGAGTACCAGGTCGGTTCCCCGCTGGACACGGATGCCTACAGCGTCTTCGCCGATCTGCCGGAGGAGGACCTGGCCGTCTGGCGCCAGGCCCGGGCGTTCATCACCCCGGAGGTCCTGCAGCGGATGCACCGGGCGTGGGACCTGGCCGAGTACCCCCTGGACCTGGTGGCGCAGATGGGCCGGATGGACCTGCTGCGGGACGGCGTCCCCGTGGACGGTCTCCCGGAGGTCTCCCGGGTGGCTGCCGGGCTGGCCACCATGGAGCTCTCCCGCGGGGACGGTTCGCTGGCCACGGTGGTGGCAGTGCAAGGCGGGTTGGCCATGCGCTCCATCGAGCTGTGCGGTTCCGAGGAGCAGAAGCAGCGGTACCTGGAGCCCATGGCCCGGGGCGAGCTGCTGGGCTCCTTCGCCCTGACCGAACCGACCCACGGTTCCGACGCCGTGGGGCTCGAGACCACCGCCACCCGCGTGGACGGTGGCTGGCGGCTCACCGGGCACAAGAAGTGGATCGGCAACGGCGCCAGCGGCGGCATCACCGTCGTG
>DATBUG010000418.1:0-4153 GCA_036516315.1 Citricoccus sp. | reverse complement strand
ACCGGTGGTGGAGTACCGGCAGTGCCCGACGGCGATGTGGCCGGTCAGGGTGTTCAGGGTCGCCTCGTCGAACACCTGGGAGACCAGGCCGAGGTCCTTGTAGACGGAGATGCGCTTGCCGTCCGAGGTGGCGATGCCGGCGGACTCCTGGCCGCGGTGCTGCAGGGCGTAGAGGCCGTAGTAGGCCAGCTTGGAGACGTCCTCGCCGGGGGCCCAGACCCCGAAGACACCGCACTCGTCCTGGGGACCCTTGTCCTGGGGATCGAGCTCGTGGGTCAGCCTGCCGTCACCGCGCATCGTCGTCACGCCCCTCATTGTCCCATTTCTCACGCCACTGCTGCAGGTCGGAGGAGTCCACCGCGTAATCGGCCTCGGACGGGTCCGTGACGGGGCGCGCGTGCACGGTCCGGGCGTGCTTGCGGGACCGCCGGTCCAGCACGAGCCAGACCAGTCCACCGACGCCCACGCCGATGATGGCGAAGATCACCACGAAGTACCCGAAGACGGACCCGAACGTGAACTCGGGGTTGACCGGCCCGGCCAGCGAGACGATCAGGGCCGCCAGCACGCCGAGCAGGGCGCCGCCGATCAGGAACACCTGCACCTTGGGGGCGCGCCGGACCACCAGGTCGCGCTCTTCCAGGGCGTCCGGGCGTGGCCGCTGCGGGGGGAGGGCGGGATCGTCCGCGGGTCCGTCGGGGGCAGAACTCATGCCGTCCATCGTACTGGCGCCCCGGGCCGCCACCGGCCGTGCGACGGGCGCGCTACGGCCGGGCGACGGGCGGGCAACGGGCTACCGGGGCGCTACCGGTACAGGGGCAGCCAGGCGGTCAGGTCCGCCCGGGAGCCGGAGGCCAGCACCCGTCCGGCCCCGACGGCGCCGTCCCAGTCCACGGCCCCCGTGGCCAGGTCCAGCCAGGTGCCCGGATCGGTCTCGACGACGTTGGGCGGGGTGCCGCGCGTGTGCCGGGGACCCTCGATGCACTGGCACACCCCGAACGGGGGCACGCGCACCTCCACGGAGTTGCCCGGGGCCCGCTCGGCCAGTTCCTCCAGCAGGTAACGCACGGCCGTGGCGCGCGTGGTGCGGGGCAGGGCGGCGGCCTCCTCGGCACCGGTCCGGCGGGCGGTGGTCCAGGCCTCGACGGCGGCCCGGCCGGCCGCGGGGTCGATGCGACGCTTGACGGCCACGGCGTCAGTCCAGCAGGTCCAGCACGGGGCGGGCCAGGTGCACCCCGCCGACCGGTTCGCCGCGGCCCAGGATCTTCGGGGCGACCGTCTGCAGCACGTCCGGCAGGGCGGAGAGGTCCACCTGTGAGGGGGCGAACTGGGCCAGCAGGACCAAGGCCACGAGGTTGCCGGCCCGGGTGCCGCCGTCGAGGGCCTTGACGGCCACGGCCGTGCCATCCGGGGCGGCCATCACCATCACCCCGTCGGCGCCGAGCTTGGCCAGCAGCCCCAGCTCCCGCAGCACCACGGTGTTGCTGTTGGTCTCCCCGTGCACGGCCCAGGGGTGCTCGAGCATGGCGGTGGCCACCGCGGCAGCGTGCACCTCGGCGTCGCGGCGGTGCGGGGCCGCCGCGACCCGGCCGACGCCACGCGCCAGCCCGGTCAGGGACAGCACCGGGGCCGGGGCGCCGCAGCCGTCCACGCCCCAGTGGGCCACGGGCTCGGCACAGTACTCCTCCAGCACCGCGGCGACCTCGCGCTGGACGGGGTGGTCCCGGTCCAGGTAGGTGTGCGCGTCGTGGCCGCCGTGCTTGCAGGCCGAGAGGAAGCCGGCGTGCTTGCCGGAGCAGTTGTAGGCCAGTGGGGTCTTCACCGGGCCCTCGGGGCCGGCGTCGCGGGCCAGCTGGACGAGGTCCGCCGGGTCCGCGGGCCAGGCCGGCGGGCACTGCAGGAAGGACTCGTCCATCCCCGCGTAGGACAGGATGGTCGCCGCCGTCTGGCGGTGCCGCGCCGTGCCGCGGTGGGACCCGCAGGCCAGGGCGATCTGCTCATCGAGGATCCGGGCGCCCTGGCGCAGCGAGGCGATCGCCTGCAGCGGCTTGAGCGTGGAGCGCGGGTAGACCAGCGCCTCGGGAGCGCCCAGGGAGGCCAGCACGGCCCCGTCCGGTCCCGTGACCACGGCCGAGCCGATGGTGCGGGACTCGATGAAGCCGTTGCGGACCACGTGGACCAGCTCCACGGCCTCGGCGGCGGTGAAGGTGGCGGAGGCGTGCTGAGCGGGCGACTGCGGGGACGGCGACTGCTGGGACATGGTCACCACTGTAGGCGGCGCCCTCAGCGGCGGCGGGACCGGACCCAGGCGGTGATCGCGATCGCGGCGGCCAGGGAGACCACCAGGGACACCACGGCCGCCCCGGTGTGGCCGCGCTCGAAGCCCAGCAACCGGGTGCCGAACCACATGATCAGGGCCGTGGTGAACCACACCAGCACGAAGGTGTAGACCGCGGAGAGGGTGCGGCCTCCGGCGCGCGGGGCCCGGCCGTAGAGGCGGCCGTAGGAAGGGCCGTCGTCGTCACGTGGGCCGGGGGACGGAGTGCTCATGGGGTTCAGGCTACGCGAGCGTCTAGGCTTGGGCACCGTGAAGATCCTCGTCCTCGGCTCCGGCGGCCGTGAACACGCCATCGTCCGCGCGCTGCTGCGCGACCCCTCCGTCCGCGAGGTGCACGCGGCCCCCGGCAACGCCGGGATCGCCCGCGACGTGCCCGTGCACGCGGTGGACCCCACCGACGCCACGACCGTGACGGAACTGGCCGGGGAGCTGGTGGCCGACCTGGTCGTCGTCGGGCCCGAGGCCCCGCTGGCCGCCGGCGTCTCCGACGCCCTGCGCGAGGCCGGCTTCACCGTCTTCGGACCCTCCCGGGCCGCCGCCGAGCTGGAGGCCTCCAAGTCCTTCGCCAAGGACGTCATGGCCCAGGCCGGCGTGCCCACCGCCGCCTCCCACGCGTGCGCCACCGAGGAGGAGGCCGCCGCCGCCCTGGACGAGTTCGGTGCGCCCTACGTGGTCAAGGACGACGGCCTGGCCGCCGGCAAGGGCGTGGTGGTCACCGCGGACCGCCAGGAGGCGCTGGCCCACGCGCGGGCGTGCTTCGCGGTCAACGGCACCGTGGTCATCGAGGAGTACCTCGACGGGCCCGAGGTGTCCCTGTTCGTGCTCTCGGACGGCACCAACGCCGTCCCGCTGGCCCCGGCCCAGGACTTCAAGCGGATCGGGGACGGGGACACCGGCCCCAACACCGGTGGCATGGGCGCCTACAGCCCCCTGGACTGGCTGCCGGACGGGTTCGTCGAGGACGTCATGGAGCAGGTGGCCCGCCCCGTCATCGCCACCATGGCCGACCGCGGCACCCCGTTCTCCGGCGTGCTGTACTGCGGCCTGGCGCTGACCGCCCGCGGCATCCGGGTCATCGAGTTCAACGTGCGCTTCGGCGACCCCGAGACCCAGGCCGTCCTGGCCCGGTTGCGCACCCCGCTCGGCCGGCTGCTGATGGACGCCGCCACCGGCCGGCTCGCCGGGGTGCACGCGCTCGACTGGTCGGAGCAGGTGGCCGTGGACGTCGTCGTGGCCGCCGAGGGCTACCCCGACACCCCCGTCAAGGGCGGGGCCGTGACGGGCGTCGAGGAGGCAGAGGCGCTGGAGGGCGTCACCGTCCTGCACGCCGGCACCGGCACCGGTCCCGACGGCGGACTGGTCGCCGCCGGGGGGCGGGTGCTGGCCGTCGTCGGGCTCGGCGAGACGCTCGCCGCCGCGCGGGCCCGGGCCTACGAGGGCGTGGGGCTGATCTCCCTGCCCGAGTCACAGCACCGCACGGACATCGCGCTGAAGGCCGAACGCGGCGAGATCACCGTGCCGGCGGGGGAGGCGCGCTGATGGGCGGGACGTGGAAGGGCCTGGACACCGCGGCCCCGCAGCTGCCGGGCTGGCGGCACGTGTATTCGGGCAAGGTGCGGGACCTGTACGAGCCGGCCGACGCCGCCCCCGGGCAGTCCGCGACGCTGCTCGTGGTGGCCTCGGACCGGATCAGCGCCTACGACTTCGTGCTGGAGACCGAGATCCCGGACAAGGGGGCCGTGCTCACGCAGCTGTCCCTGTGGTGGTTCGAGCAGCTGGACGCGCCGCACCACGTGGTGTCCGTGGACGTCCCGG
>DATBUG010000417.1:0-2325 GCA_036516315.1 Citricoccus sp. | reverse complement strand
CGTGTCCGAGCAGGAACTCGAACCGCAGGCCGTTGAGGACGCCGTCCTCGCCGACGAGGCCCAGCCGTCTCAGGAGCCCCAGACTGCCGAGGACGCTGCCGTGGCCGGGGAGCCCGTGGAGGAGGTCTCGGACGTCGAGGGTGACGTGACCGAGGCCGTCGGGGACGACCAGGCCGCTGAGGCCGAGGACGAGGCCGCCACCGACGCCGCCGAGGAGGAGGCCGTGGCCGCCGAGGCGGAGTACGCCGAGACCGCCGGCGATGCCTACGTCGAGGAGCAGAACACGGCCGAGGCCACCGACGAGGCAGAGCCCGCCGTGGACCCGGCGGAGGAACTGCGCTCCCGCCTGCGCCGCCAGCCCGGCGACTGGTACGTCGTGCACACCTATGCCGGCTACGAGAAGCGGGTGAAGACCAACCTGGAGACGCGGATCCAGACCCAGGAGATGGAGGACTACATCTATGAGATCGAAGTCCCCATGGAAGAGGTCGTGGAGATCCGCAACACCACGCGCAAGCTCGTCAACCGCGTGCGCATCCCGGGCTACGTGCTCGTGCGCATGGACCTGACCGACGCCTCGTGGGGTGTCGTGCGCCACACCCCCGGCGTCACCGGGTTTGTCGGCAACGCCCACGACCCCATGCCGCTGTCCCTGCAGGAGGTCTACGACATGATCGCGCCCTCCGTGCTGCAGGAGGCCACCAAGGCCGCGCAGACCGAGGGCCGTCCCGTCCCCGCGGGCGCCCAGGAGTCCGCCCCGGCGATCGAGGTCGACTTCGAGGTCGGCGAGTCCGTCATCGTCAACGACGGCCCGTTCGAGACGCTGCCGGCGACCATCTCCGAGGTCAAGCCGGAGTCCCAGCAGCTCGTGGTCCTCGTGACGATCTTCGAGCGGGAGACCCCCGTGACCCTGTCCTTCAGCCAGGTCAACAAGATCCAGTAGGACATCCCAGTCTTCGCCCCCGCCCGGTTGCTTTGGCCGGCCGGTGGCGGACGGCCACCGCGCCACGGTGGCCACCAGCCCCGGGGCACGCTCCTGTGCCCCGCGGGAAACCCGCAAGTAGAAGGACCCGATTATGGCCCCCAAGAAGAAGGTCGCAGGCCTGATCAAGCTGCAGATCCAGGCAGGAGCCGCCAACCCGGCGCCTCCGATCGGCCCTGCGCTCGGTCAGCACGGCGTGAACATCATGGAGTTCTGCAAGGCGTACAACGCCGCGACGGAATCCCAGCGTGGCAACGTCGTGCCGGTCGAGATCACCGTGTACGAGGACCGCTCGTTCACCTTCATCACGAAGACCCCGCCGGCCGCCGAGCTGATCAAGAAGGCCGCGGGCGTCCAGAAGGGCTCCGCCACCCCGCACACGAGCAAGGTCGGCAAGCTGACCCAGGCCCAGTGCGAGGAGATCGCGCAGACCAAGATGGAAGACCTCAACGCCAACGATGTGCAGGCCGCGGCCAAGATCATCGCCGGCACCGCCCGCTCCATGGGCATCACCGTCGAAGGCTGACGGACCACTCACCCCCTCAGTGGCAGGGTCGGGCGCGACCCGCAGACCACGACTGCATAAGGAGAACACGCAGATGGCACAGCGCAGCAAAGCATACAAGGCCGCCCAGGAGAAGATCGGGGAGGCCGTCTACGGTCCTGCCGAGGCGATCGCCCTGGCCAAGGAGACCAACCCGTCGAAGACCGACGCCACCGTGGAGGTCGCCTTCCGCCTGAGCGTCGACCCCCGCAAGGCCGATCAGATGGTGCGCGGCACCGTCAACCTGCCGCACGGCACCGGCAAGACCGCCCGCGTGGTCGTCTTCGCCACCGGTGACAAGGCCGCGGCCGCCGAGGCCGCCGGGGCCGACGTCGTCGGGTCCGACGACCTGATCGCCCGCGTCGCCGGCGGCTGGACCGACTTCGACGCCGCCGTGGCCTCGCCGGACATGATGGGCAAGGTGGGCCGCCTGGGCAAGATCCTCGGTCCCCGGAACCTGATGCCGAACCCGAAGACCGGCACCGTGACCCCGGACGTGGCCAAGGCCGTGACCGACATCAAGGGTGGCAAGATCGACTTCCGAGTCGACAAGCACGCCAACCTGCACTTCATCATCGGCAAGACCAGCTTCGACGAGAAGCAGCTGACCGAGAACTACGCCGCCGCCCTGGACGAGGTGCTGCGCCTGAAGCCGTCCGCCTCCAAGGGCCGGTACATCTCCAAGGCGACCATCTCCACCACCTTCGGGCCCGGCATCAAGGTCGACCCGAACGTGGTCAAGGTGACGGCCGAGGCCTGATCCACCCCGACGCCGCAGCGCCGGTCCCCGTCTCCCGGG
>DATBUG010000416.1:0-9651 GCA_036516315.1 Citricoccus sp. | reverse complement strand
CGGCCAGGGCGCCGCGGGCGGCCCCGACGGCGGCGTCCAGCTCACCGTCCGTGGCCGCGGGCACCGAACCCCACACCTCGCCGGTCGCCGGGTCCGTGACCGGGTTGCGGTCCGGGGACGCGGTCGGCACGTAGGCGCCGTCGATGAAGAAGTCGTCCACGTGGGTGTACGGCAGGTCCAGGGCCGCGCGGCGGGCCCTCGCGTCGGTGCCGGTGACGACAGAAGTGACTGGGGTGGCAGGGGTGACCGGGGTGGTGCTCATCGCAGGACCTCCGTCCGCAGCAACCCGCGGGTGCGGGTCAGGTCGGCGCTGGCCATCTGCACGGCCGCGTCGGTGATCAGCTCGGGCAGGATCTCCCGGTCCAGCCGGTCGGTGTAGGCCGCCGGATCCATGCCGAACCAGGACGAGGACACACAGACCCCGGTGACGTCGAAGCGCCATAGCCGGTCGGCGTCGCGCACCAACGCGTCCTCGAGGGAGAAGGCGACCTGGCGGGTGTCGTGCCCGTCGATGATCTCGCAGACCCGCTCGACGAACTCCTCGGCGTACCCCAGCTCCGGCAGCACGCGGCGGGCCACGTCGCAACCGCGGGCCTCGTGCTCGTAGCGGATGGCGGCCTTGCGCCAGTCGCCCCGGAACCCCTCGGAGATGATCCGGGACTCGTCCACGTGGGCCCAGCCGGTGTCGTGCAGGATGACCGCGGTCAGCACCAGCTCGCGGTCCGCCTGCGGGTAGGCGTCGCACAGCCGCTGGGCGTAGGCGGTGGAGGTCGGCAGGTGGATGTCGTTGGACCGGGTGCGGGACTCCGGCACGATCGCCGCCCACAGCCGCTCCAGCCCCACGGAGGGGGTGGTGGCGATGGGATCGGTGCTCACCGGCCCCGGGGCGGGGATGGGTCGCTCGGGGTAGGCCTCGGCGAACGCGACGGCGCGCGGGTCCCGGGCGTGCCGGCCCGGTTCGGCCTTCTCCCAGGCGGGGGGGCCGGCGTCGGTGGCAGCGGAAGACGCACCCGCCTGGGCGGCCTGCTGGTCGGTGGTGCTCATGCGGACACCTCCTGGGCGGTGCGGTCCACCACGAGCGACTTCAGCTGGGCCGCCGGGTCCGCGGCCGCCTCGGCCGGGATGTTCTGTCCCTTGCCCAGGGCGTTGCGCACCGCCATGAAGTCCAGCGGCGCGTTGACGCAGTCGGCGGCGATGATCTGGCCCTGGCGGTAGTAGAGCACCGAGAACTTGCCCTTGGCCTCGTCGCGGCGGACCACGGTGGAGTCGTAACCGAGGGTGAGCCCGGCGATCTGCAGCTTCAGGTCCGCCTGGTTGGACCAGAACCACGGGATGCCGGCGTACTCCTCGCGCCGGCCCATGAGGGAGTAGGCGGCGACCTTCGCGTGCTCGATCGCGTTGTTCACGCTCTCCAGGCGGATCCGTTCGCCCTCCGGGGCGCCGGGCAGCGGGTTCGGCATGTTGGCCACGTCCCCCACGGCCACGGTGGTCCCGTCCGAGGCGAGCGCGTAGCGGTCCACGACGATGCCGTTGTCCACCTCCAGCCCCATCTGCTCGGCCAGCTCGGTGTTGGGGACGACCCCGATGCCGACCAGCACCAGCTGGGCGTCCACGACCGTGCCGTCCTCCAGCTCCACGCCGGCGACCGTCCCGGCGCGCTCGCCGGTGCCCTCCACGAAGCGCGTCATCCGGGCACCCAGGCGGATGTCGATGCCGCGCTCGCGGTGGGCCTGCAGGAAGTACTCGGAGGTCTCCTCGCCCACGGCGCGGCCGACCAGGCGGGGGCCGTACTCCAGGACGGTCACGTTCTTGTCCATCCCGTGCAGCGAGCAGGCGGCCTCCAGGCCGATGAACCCGCCGCCGACCACGACGGCGTCCTGGACCCCGCCCAGGCGCGCCTTCAGGTCCAGGGCGTCGTCCGCGCTGCGCAGGTAGACCACGCCGTCCAGGTCCGCGCCCTCGATCTCCAGCCGGCGGGCGCGGGCGCCCACGGCCAGGGCGAGGCGGCGGAACGGGTACCGGGTGCCGTCGGTGGCGACGGCCACCCCGGAGCCGTCGCGGCTGCCGTCGGGGCGCGGTCCGGGGGCGTTCTGCTCGATGCGCTCGATCCGGGCACCCTTGACGAGTTCGATGCCGTGCTCGTCCCAGTACTCCTGGGAGCGGAAGATCAGGTTCTCCTTGTCCACCGTGTCCTGCAGGAACTCCTTGGACAGGGCGGGACGCTGGTAGGGACGGTGGTCCTCCTCGCCCAGCAGGGTGATGTGCTCGTCGAAGCCGGTGCCGCGCAGGGAGACGGCCAACTGGACGCCGGCCTGGCTGGCGCCGATGATCAGCAGGCCGGTCTCGGCCCGGTCGGTGGTGTGGGTGCTCATGGGAACTCCTGGGTCGGGTCCCGGCGGTGGCCGGAACGCTCGGTCAGACCTGGGTCTCGGGGGTGGTCACGTGCAGGTCCATGCCCTCGGTGACCTTGATCTGGCAGGACAGGCGGGAGGTGTCCTCGCGGTCCACGGCGGTGCCGTAGAGCATCTCGTCCTCCATCTCGCTCATCTCGGGCAGCTGCTCCGCCTCGTCCTCGCGGACGAAGACGTGGCAGGTGGCGCAGGACAGGGAGCCGCCGCACTCGGCCACGATCCCCGGGACGCCGTTGCGCACCGCGGTCTCCATGACGGAGTCGCCCACGTTGGCGTTGACGTCCACGGTCGAGCCGGAAGCGTCGGTGTAGTGGATGGTCGGCATGATTCCTCCTGTGGTCTTCACGGGCGCTCGGGGCCCGTGGGGGCCGGTGGGCCGGCCCGGTGGTCTCAGATGAACTGGCGGCCGCCGTCGACGACCATGGTCTGGCCGGTGACGTATCCGGCCTCGGGCGAGGCCAGGAACAGGGCGGCGCCCACGATGTCCTCGGGCTGGGAGGCCCGCTTGATGGCCCCGCGGTCCACGCCGTAGGTCTCGGCGTCCTCCATCAGCCCGTAGCTGGCCTGCGTGAGGGTGAACCCCGGGGCGATGGCGTTGACGGTGATCTCCCGCGACCCCAGTTCCTTGGCCAGCACCCGGGTGAGGGCCACCACCCCGCCCTTGGAGGCCACGTAGTGCGCCCAGTGCGCCGAGCCGGAGTAGATGGTGGCGCTGGAGAGGTTCACCACGCGGGCACCGGTGGACAGGTAGGGGCTCAGCGCCCGGGTCACCAGCCACGGTCCCTTGAGGTTCACCCCCATCACCAGGTCCCATTCGGCCGGGTCGATCTCCTCGAACGGCGAGCGGGTCACGGTCGCGTAGATGGCCGCGTTGTTCACCACGACGTCGACGCTGCCGTCCCCGAACTCCGCCACCTGGCGGGCCATCGCGGTCACGGAGTCCAGGTCCGTGACGTCCACCTGGAAGGCGGCCGCGCTGGCCCCGGCCGCCGCCAGGTCAGAGGCGGTGGTGGTGGCCCCGTCGAGGTTGATGTCCGCGACGGCGACCCGGTCCCCGCGGGCGGCGAACCCTTCGGCGAAGGCCCGGCCCAGGCCGCCGGCCGCGCCGGTGACGAGCACCGTGCGCTGCCGGCCGGCCGGCGTCGTGCTCGCCTCGGTGCCCGGCTGGGGGGCGGGACGGTGCTCAGACATGGGCCGGCTCTCCTGCGGACTCCGACTCGGGGGCACCGTGCGGGTGCTGGTGGCTGTGGGCGCCGGGGCCGGACACCACGGGGGCCGCGTTCGGGCCGTCGAGGATCGTCACGGTGCCCTTGGTGCCGTCCACGCGCAGCCGCTGGCCGGTGACGATGGAGGTCGAGGCGCTGCCGGTGCCGGTGACGGCGGGCAGGGCGTACTCGCGGCAGACGATCGCCGCGTGGCTCATCATGCCGCCGATGTCCGTGACGGTGGCCTTGATCTTGCCGAAGACGGGTCCCCAGGACGGGGCGGTGACCGGAGCCACCAGGATCTCGTCCTGCTGGATCTGTGCGAGGTCGTCCGCGTCCATGATCACGCGGGCCACGCCCTCCACGGCGCCCGGGGAGGCGGCCATGCCCTTGAGCACGCCCTCGGTGCCGTCCTCGCCGGCGCCGAGCCAGGACTCGACCTGCTCGGTGGTGATGCCCCAGAGCATCCGGGTGAACGGCTCGGTGATGGAGGCCGGCGGGGTATTAAGCGCCGGCGCCGGGCGCGCGGTCTTCAGCGCGTCCACGATCGCCTTGCGCTCGGCGATGACCTCGGGCCAGTACGCCGGGCCGATCGGGCCGCCGGGGGCGCCGACGCCCCAGCCGGTGACGAGGTCGAACAGTGCGTCGCGCACCTCGTTGCGGTTCAGGTACAGCAGGTCGTTCTCCTGCTCCCAGAAGCCGTAACCGTGGAGCGTGCGGGACAGCTCGCGGACCTTGCGCCAGAACACGCCCATGGTCCAGTGCTCGATGTAGAAGTTGTGGTTCTCCACGTAGGGGTAGGCGGTGGCGGCCAGGGTGCGCTTGGCGTCGAACGCGGCCAGCTGGTCACCGTCCAGCAGCTCGCGGTACTCCTCGACCACGCGCTCCTTCTCCGCGACGAGCTCCTCCTTCGGGCGCATGATCGTCTGGCCCTCGTCCAGGCGGCGGATGTAGTCCGCGATGTAGCCCAGCGGGAGCTCCAGGTGCTCGTTCCAGTACTTGTCATGACCGTAGAAGCCGTTGCCCACGGTGAAGTTGAACCACGGGTCCTGGGCTTCCGCCCAGCGCTCCATCCAGCGCCGGCCGCCCTCGGCCGCCTCGATCGAGGCCAGCGTGGCCTCGGGGTCGTCGGGAGTGGCGAAGTGGGACTGCAGGCCCAGCTCCACGGCCAGGGTGGCCAGCTCCTTGAGCTCGTCGTCCGGGCGGAACAGCTCCATGTCCACGCCCTGGACCATGGTGGCGATCGACTGGTCAGGGATGTCCGGGAACACCTCCTTGCAGAAGTTGAAGAAGTCCAGGTACGCGATGTAGCCGAGGTTGAGGAACTCGAAGTGGTACTGCCAGTTCTGGTAGGCCAGCTGGATCAGCCGGTCATAGTTCTCCAGCAGCACCTCGGAGCCGTCCTTGGCCTTGCCGGAGGTGATGTCCTCCATCGGGACCATCTCCGGCAGCGGCGCGAACTCCAGGGTTTCCATCTCGTCGATGGTGCCGCGCACCTTGCGCTTCCACTGCTCCAGCATGGTGTCCCAGTTCTGGAAGTAGTGGCTCACCCGGGCCTGGAACTCGGGCACCCGGGCCGCGATCTCCTCCTCGGGGACCGGGATGGGGGACATGTACAGGTAACCCAGGTGCACCCGGAACTCGATGCCGTTGGCGTTCGGGATCATCAGGTGCCTGGCGTTGTACTGGCCCAGGCACTTCACGGCGAACTCCCCGCCGATGGTCTCGAAGGGCTTGAACACGGTGGGCCAGTGCTGGGAGTCGCAGAACCAGAACTTGGCGTCCTCGGCGTCCTTGAGCCTGTCCTGGAACACGAGGTAGTAGGGGTAGATCTTCTCCCAGCCCTCGGCGCCGGCGGGGACCGGCAGCTCGGAGGGCTTCGGGAAGGACTTCTGGGCGGTCATGGTCTCTCCTGCGGGGGATGCCCGGACGGGCCGGGATGGTCGTCAGGTGGGTGCGGATTACTTGCCGGTGCCGGTGAGCGACGAGGTGATCGAGCTCAGGTCGAAGCCGCCGGGGGCGGGGGCCGCGGCCGGGGCGCTGTGGCCGGCCTGCTGGCCGGCGGTGCCCTTGCCGTTGGAGTGCACCGTCTCCGGGCGGGACTGCAGCAGCAGGAGGTTCTCCCCGTCCGGCAGGTCCGCGTCCAGGGCCCACTCGATGTCCTGCGGGCACTTGTAGTGCTTCTCGGCGCGCTTGGCCATCTGCGCGACGGCGGTCAGCTCGGTGTCCGTGAGGCAGCGGATGCCCGTGCGCTCGGCCGGGACCTCCCGCTCCACGAGCGTCCCGGTGGCGGGGTCCGGCACCAGCTCGGCGTGCTTGTCACCGAGGTGCTCGGAGACGACCTGCAGGGTGATCTTGTCCAGCAGGATGTTGTCCGGGGTGACCTGGCCGGAGACGACCATCTCGCCGACGCCCCAGGAGGCGTCGATGGTGATCTTCGAGCGGTCGCCGTTGGCCGGGTTCATGGTGATGGCCACGCCGGCGGCCCGGGCGTTGACCATCTTCTGCACCACCACGGCCATGGACAGGCCCTCATTGGGGATGCCGTTCTTCAGCCGGTAGATGATGGCCCGGGAGGTGTAGAGCGAGGCCCAGCACTGGCGGATGTGCTCGGTGACGGCCTCCCGTCCGGTCAGCCACAGGTAGGTGTCCTGCTGGCCGGCGAAGGAGGCGTCCGGGAGGTCCTCGGCGGTCGCGGAGGAACGCACGGCCACGGGGACCTCCGCGCCACAGGCGGCCATGAGGTCCGCGTACGCCTCCATGACGGCCTCGCGGGCCGCGGCGGGCACTGGCCGGCGGCACAGGTCCTCGCGGATGGCCGCGGAGACGCGGTCCACCTCGGCCACGTCCTCGGCGTCGAGGCCGTCCAGCAGGGTGCTGATGTGCTGGGCGATGCCCGCCTCCTCCACGAAGGCGTCGAAGGAGGCGGTGGTGACCACGAACCCGGGCGGGACCGGCATGCCGGCCGCCGTCATGGAGACCAGTGAGGCCCCCTTGCCGCCGAGGGTCTCGAGCGTCGGTTCGCGGCCGTCGTCGAAGGCCTGGATGTAGGGGTTGAGCGTCATGGTGGTGTCCTGGTGGATCAGGCGTCCCAGGTGACCGGCACGGTCACGGGAACGCGGAAGGAGAGGTTCTCGCGGAAGTCGATGTCGGAGCCGTCGCCGGTCCCGCCGGCGTCGTCCAGACGGAGGCCCGGCAGCAGCTTCACGGCCTCCTCGAGGCAGATCTTCGCCTGCAGCTTGGCGAGCATGTTGCCCAGGCAGTAGTGGATGCCGAAGCCGAAGGACAGGTGCTCGCGGGCGTTCGGCCGGGCGATGTCGAACGCCTCGCCGTCGTCGAACCGGGACTCGTCACGGTTGGCGGAGCCCATCAGCAGCAGCAGGCCGTCGCCCTTCTTGACCTGCACGCCCCCGACCTCGGCATCGGCCAGGGCCTTGCGGCGCCAGCCGACGATCGAGCCGGAGTAGCGCAGGACCTCGTCGATGGCCGCGGGGATCTTCTTCGGGTCCTCGACGATCGCCTCCCACTGGTCGTGGTGGGCCAGCAGGACGCGGAAGCAGTTGGAGATCAGCGTGGTGGTGGTCTCGTGCCCCGCGAAGAGCATCGAGTACAGCAGGGAGGCGATCTCGTGGTCGGAGATCTCACCACCGTCCTGCTGGACCTTCACGAGGTCCGCGGTGAGGCTGTCCCCGCCCTGTTCGTGCGCCTCGGCGACGAGTCGCTGGCACTCCTGCCAGTACTCGACCAGGTTGTGGGCGTGCGGGACCTGCTCCTCATCGCTGAGGTCGCCCCAGGTCATGGCCGCACGGGAATCGCTCCACCGCTTGTAGGTGTCGATCTTGGAGACGTCGGCACCGATCAGGGTCAGGATGGTGATGGTCGGGATCTCGTAGGCGAGGTCCTTCACCATCTCTCCGCGGCGGTCCTCACGGGCGGAGAGCGCCTCCAGGCGGGAGACCACGTTGGCCCGGATCTCGGGCTCGAGGGCCTTGTAGCGGCGCGGCGTGAACGCCTTCTGGGCGATGGCCCGGATCCGGGTGTGCTCCGGGGGGACGCGGGCGGACAGGCCGGAGTAGGCGGTGAAACCGCCCTCCTCCATGATCTTGCGGGCCTGGGGGCCGCGCTCGCGGACCGGGGCCTGGGCGTTCTCGGAGGAGAAGGTCTCCCAGTCGTCGAAGACGGCCTTGATGTCGTCATAGCGGGAGACGACCCAGTACCCGATCCGCTCGTCGAACATCACCGGTTCCTCCGCGCGCAGCGCCGCGTAGGAGGGGAACGGGTCCTTCATCTGGAACGGCTGGTAACCGTGGTGCTCCGCGGACGGCGCCGCGCCGGTGCCGCCCTCCTGGCCGCCGTGCCCGAAGGGGCACTGCCCGGCCGGTGCTGCGGTCTGGGTTGACTCGGTGGTCATCTCGTCTCCTGTCCGTGGCCGCCCCTGGCGGCCGTTCGGTCTGGCCACGTGCTGGTGAGTTGGCGGCTGCCGCATGTCAGGTGATCCGTGTCACGCGGCGAGCCTGTCTCCATGGTGGCCCCGGGTCCTGTGAGGCGGGTCATAGTGCTTCCGCTGAGTGGAAACGGCTTGGGGTACGGATCACATGGTCCCTGCTCAGGCGCAGGTTTCCGGGCGGTAGCCGAGGGCGGTGCACGGCGGCACCGGGAGGCGCTCGCTGGGGCGAGACAGCGGGCGGCGGTTCAGCGGCGGTGGGCCAGGTGCTGGGACTCCAGGAGGGACTCCAGGGGGATGTGCGCGGTGGCGCGCTCGATCCGGGTGCTGACCGCCCGCAGGGCGGGCAGGTGCTTCTCCATCGTGCCGGCCTGCTCCGAGGGGATGACCAGGCCCAGGGCGGCGCCGATGCGCCCGGTGTGGAACACCGGCACGGCGATCGAGCAGGCACCCACGCGGATCTCCTCGAGGGTCCGGGCGAAGCCCTGCTCCCGGACCTGGGCGATCTCGGCGGCGAGGCGGCCGGGCTGGACGATGGTGCGCGCGGTGGCGGCCTCCAGATGCAGGTGCAGGTAGGCCTCCAGAACCCAGGGCTCCTCGTAGGCCAGCAACACCTTGCCGACCGCGGTGGCGTGCAGCGGTAGTCGGCCGCCCACCCGGGAGGCCCGGGGCACGCGCTTGGTGCCGTAGACACGGTCGATGTAGAGCACCTCGCTGCCGTCCCGGATGGCCAGCTGGGACGTCTCGCCGGTGAGGGAGTAGAGGTCCTGGACGAAGGGGCGGGCGGTCTCGCGCAATTGGCGTCCCACGTTCTGGGCCAGCTCCCAGATGCGTAGCCCGAGTTGGTACCGGCCCTGTGGGGTCCGGGACAGGAAGCCCCAATCGGTGAGCTCGCCGACCAGGCGGTGGGCCGTGCTGACGGGAACCCCGGCCAGGGCGGCGATCTCGGTCAGCGCCAGGGACCGGCGTTCCTTCTCGAACGCGGTGAGCACGGACAGCGCCTTGTCCGTGACGCTGCGGCCGGGGTCCCGGTTGCCCCCGGCCATCAGTCAGCGCCCCCGGCGTGCTGGCTGCCCCAAGTCATGGTGCCGATCCTACGTGGTCCGCACCACGTGACTCAGGGTGTGTAGTACCGGACGGTGACGGCGTACTCGGCCCCGGCCGCCGCACCCTCCTCGCGCAGGATCTGCGGGATCATGTCTTCGGGCCGCGGGTGGTCCACCACGTGCCGCAGGTATGCCTCGTGGCAGTTCAGGGAGGCGACGGCGGCCTGCACCGCCTCCTCGTCCACCGCCACCGCGTGGGTGGGCAGGACCGGGTGGGACACCAGCAGCGCGCCGGTGCGCCACGGCTCCAGGCCGTCCTCGGCCAGCTCGCGGAACACCCAGGGATTGGCGGCGTCCCGGACTCCGTCCACCACGGCGAGCCCGGCGGCGCGGTGATCGGCCTGGTTGAACCCGCCGTAGGCCTCCAGGTCGAAGTTGGCGGTCAGCACGGCATCGGGCCGCACCTGGCGGATGACCCGGGCGATGTCCCGGCGCAGCGGCAGACCGTACTCCAGCATCCCGTCCGGGTGGCCGAGGATCCGCAG
>DATBUG010000415.1:0-3381 GCA_036516315.1 Citricoccus sp. | reverse complement strand
GAGGCCAGCCCGGCGTTGCACGGGTTGAGCTCGCTGGCGGTGGTGGCGATCCCGATCACGGGGGAGCGGCGCACGTCCTCGGCGCTGAACCCCTCCCCGCGCAGGAACGCCCGGTGCAGCAGCCCGTCCTGGCTCTGGCCGCGGAACAGCGCGCCGCCGCCGCGGCTGATGCCCTCCTGTGACATGCGGGTCCTCCTGGAATTCGATCCGGTTGCAGACAGTGAATCACGGCCGGCCACCGGCACGGTGCTCCGCCGTCCGGACCGCGGAACAACCCTTGACCGGTGGGGATGGGCGCGGAAGCGTGGGAGACCTGTGACGTCCGGGGTGGGTTCGACGAGCGGAGGCGGAACGTGCGCGCAATGGTGTACCGGGGACCGTACAAGGTCCGGGTCGAGGACAAGGACATGCCCCGCATCGAACACCCCAACGATGCCATCGTCAGGGTGGACCTGGCCGCCATCTGCGGCTCGGACCTGCACCTGTACCACGGGATGATGCCGGACACCCGGATCGGGCACACCTTCGGGCACGAGTTCGTCGGTACCGTGCACGAGGTGGGCCCCTCGGTCCGCCACCTCTCCCCGGGTGACCGGGTCATGGTGCCCTTCAACGTGTACTGCGGTTCGTGCTACTTCTGCGCTCGCGGGTTGTACTCCAACTGTCACAACGTCAACGCCAACGCCACCGCGGTGGGTGGCATCTACGGGTACTCGCATACCTGCGGCGGCTTCGACGGCGGCCAGGCCGAGTACGTGCGCGTGCCCTTCGCGGACGTGGGCCCGGCGCTCATCCCCGAGTGGATGCACGAGGAGGACGCGGTGCTGCTCACGGACGCGGTGGCCACCGGGTACTTCGGCGCCCAACTCGGGGACATCGTCGAGGGGGACACCGTGGTGGTCTTCGGGGCCGGTCCCGTCGGGTTGTTCGCTGCGCAGTCCAGCTGGCTGATGGGCGCCGGGCGGGTGATCGTCGTCGACCACCTGGACTACCGCCTGGAGAAGGCCCGGACCATGGCCCACGCCGAGACCTACAACTTCGCCGAGTACGAGGACATCGTCGTGGAGCTGAAGAGGACCACCGACTACCTGGGCGCGGATGTGGCCATCGACGCCGTCGGCGCCGAGGCGGACGGGGACTTCCTCCAGCACGTCACCGCGGCGAAGCTGAAGCTGCAGGGCGGCTCCCCGGTGGCCCTGAACTGGGCCATCGACGCGGTGCGCAAGGGCGGGACCGTCTCCGTGGTGGGGGCGTACGGGCCGGTGTTCAGCGCGGTGAAGTTCGGGGATGCCGTGAACAAGGGGCTGACCCTGCGGATGAACCAGTGCCCGGTCAAGCGGCAGTGGCCCCGCCTGTTCGAGCACGTGCGCCACGGTTACCTCACCCCGCGGGAGATCGTCACCCACCGGGTGCCGCTGGAGCACATCGCCGAGGGGTACCACCTGTTCTCGGCCAAGCTCGACGGCTGCATCAAGACCCTGGTGCAGCCCCACGCCGGGTGACGCCCGGCGGGCCCGCAGACGCCGGCCGACCGCAGGCGCCGGACGGAAGACACCGACCGAGAGACGCACACCAAGAGCCGCACACCGAGAGACCGAGGACCGCTCATGCCGCAGACACCGGCGACGCCCTACACCGCACACCGTCCCCCGATGCCGCGGACCCGTGAGCAGCTGCGCGCGGAGATCCCCGGCTGGGGAGTGGATGTGGACCCCGCCGACCGCCCCTCCGTGCCCCGGGAGCGGACGGACCTGGAGACCGGGGCTCACTGGGACTACCCGGACCGCCAACCGGAGCGGTGGCCGCGGGAACGCTCCGTGGAGCACCAGGGGCTGACCCCCGTGTTCGGCACCGCCCAGCCGCCCCGCGGGCTTTCCGCCCCGATCCGGGCCTGGGCCTACGGCTACAGCGAGGGGCGGGCGGCCCACTGGCTGGGGCTGCTCGCCGCGGACCGCGTCGAGGCCTGGGAGCACCACGTCCGCTCCCTGGTCTCGCTGCGTCCGGACAACCCGGTCACCGAGACCGGGATCCGCAGCGAGCACACCGGCCACGGACTCGCCTCGCGCCGCGGCCAGAACCGCGCGGACACCTCCCACACCTGGATGGACCCGATCCTCGTCGCCGGGCCGTGGATCCTGGCCGGCGGCGCCGTCTTCGGCGCCGTCAGGGTACTGAAGCGGGCCGCGCGGCCGGCATGAGCGCGAACCTGTTCCCCCTGGACCCGGCCAAGCCCTTCCACGCACAAGACCCCCTGGGCCACACCCGCTGGCATCCCGAGATCCCGCCGGTGGCCACGGTCCGGCCCGGTCAGACGTTCCGGGTGGACTGCCGTGACTGGTTCGACGGGGCCGTGCGCAACGACGAGTCCGCCCACGACGTCCTCACGGCCCCCTTCCACGCCGGCCACCAGCTCTCCGGTCCCTTCCGCGTGGAGGGCGCCCGTCCCGGAGACCTGCTGGTCGTGGACATCGTGGACGTCGGCCCCGCGGACACCCAGGACGGGAGCCCCGGACCGTTGGCCGGACAGGGCTGGGGGTACACCGGGATCTTCGCCCCCGCCCACGGCGGGGGCCTGCTGCATGAGCACTTCCCCGACGCCTACAAGGCCATCTGGGACTTCACGGACGGCAGGGCGTCATCCCGGCACATCCCGGGGGTGTCCTTCGAGGGGGCACCTCACCCCGGGGTGATGGGCACGGCCCCGTCAGCCCGGCTGCTGGCGCGGTGGAATGCCCGGGAGGCACGGCTGGTGGCTCGCCGCCCCTTGCGGGTGCCACCCCTTGGGTTGCCTCCGCTGCCGAAGGGGGCCCTGCTCGGCGGCGTCCCGGAGCAGGAGGCCCGGCGGATCTCCCTGGAAGCGGCCCAGACGACCCCACCGCGGGAGAACGGGGGCAACCAGGACATCAAGGACCTCACCCGTGGCAGCCGGGTGTTCTACCCGGTCTTCGTGGACGGTGCGAACCTGTCCGTGGGGGACCTGCACTTCGCCCAGGGCGACGGCGAGATCACCCTGTGCGGGGCCATCGAGATGGGTGGCTTCGTGGAACTGCACGTCGATCTCATCCCGGGCGGCATGGACACCTACAACATCGACGGCCAGGCGATCTTCGTCCCGGGCACGGAGGCACCGAAGTACGACGACTGGCTGACCTTCACCGGCATCTCGGTCACGCACACCGGACGGCAGCGCTACCTCGATCCCTATGTGGCGTTCCAGCGGGCGTGCCTGCAGACCATCGACTACCTGACTGCCTTCGGCTACTCCCGGGAGCAGGCCTACCTGGTGCTGGGCGCGGCGCCCGTCCAGGCCCACCTGTCCAGCGTCGTGGACGTCCCGAACGCCTGTGTCACGCTCTCACTGCCCACGGCGATCTTCGAGGT
>DATBUG010000414.1:0-2046 GCA_036516315.1 Citricoccus sp. | reverse complement strand
CCATCCACAAGAACCGCCACGAGATCCGCGAGATCTTCCTGCGGGAGATGACCGAGACCGACGAGAGCCTCACCTCCGAGCCGCGCGATCTGGCCGAGGCCGCCCGCGCCCACCTGCGGGAGAAGTTCCTCTCCACCAAGGTCGCCATCTCCGGGGCGAACTTCGGGGTCGCCGAGACCGGCACGCTGACCGTGGTGGAGTCCGAGGGCAACGGGCGGATGTGCCTGACCCTGCCGGAGACGCTGATCACCGTGATGGGCATCGAGAAACTCGTCCCCACCTTCGCCGACCTGGAGGTCTACCTGCAGTTGCTGCCGCGGTCCTCCACCGGTGAGCGGATGAACCCCTACACCTCGATGTGGACCGGCGTCACCCCCGGGGACGGGCCCCAGGACGTCCACGTGGTGCTGTTGGACAACGGCCGCTCCGCGGTGCTCTCGGACCCGGCCGGCCGCTCGGCGCTGCACTGCATCCGCTGCTCGGCCTGCCTGAACGTGTGCCCGGTCTACGAACAGGCCGGCGGACACGCCTACGGCTCGACCTACCCCGGCCCGATCGGGGCGATCCTCTCCCCCCAGCTGACCGGGATCACCTCGGCGGAGAACGCCTCCCTGCCGTACGCCTCCACCCTGTGCGGGGCCTGCTACGACGTGTGCCCGGTGAAGATCAACATCCCCGAGATCCTCGTGCACCTGCGCGACGAGGACGTGCGCACCAAGCACGGCCAGCGCCCCGCCGCCGACGCGGTCCCCACCGAAGACGGCGCCACCGCCGCCCTTCAGACTCCGGCCGGCCCCCAAGCCACCGCCGAGAACACCGACGGCGGCAAGGGTGCCGAGCCCGGCCCGGTGCGCCGGCTGTTCCAGCGGCTCCCGCACCCGCCGTCCGAGATGGACCTGATGATGAAGGGCGCCTCGATGGTGATGTCCTCCGGACGGCGCATGGCCCTAGCCGAGCGGGCCCTGCCCCTGGGCCGGGCCGTGGCCGGCCACGACCGACGCATCAGCTGGCTGCCCGGCATGGCCGGTGGCTGGACCGACGTCCGCGACATCCCGGCACCGCCCCGTGAGTCGTTCCGCAACTGGTGGGCCCAACACGCCGACGAAACACAAGACCGGGTGCGCGCGGACGGGACGGTGCCCGACGCCGACCCAGCCCAACCCACCGACCCGCACCAGTTGAAGGAGGGCGACCGATGAGCACCGACGCCAAGACCGAGATCCTGGCCCGCATCCGCGGCGCCCTGGCCGACCAGCCCACCGCCCCGACGGTGGAACGCATCTACCGGACCGTCTCAGACCGGCCCGCCGCGGAAGTCCTGGAGATGCTCGAGGACCGGCTCGTCGACTACAAGGCCACGGTCCACCACGAGAACGTGGAAACCCTACCGGCACGCATCACCGAGCTGCTGGGCTCATCCGCCCGGTACGTGGTCCCCGCTGGCCTGGACCCATCCTGGCTGCCGGCCGACACCGACACCCTCCAGATGATCCGGGAGTCCACGGACGAGCGCGGACGGGTGCTCGGAGTCCGGGAACTCAATGCCGTGGACGCCGTGGTCACCTCCTCCACCGTGTCCTGCGCCGAGACCGGCACGATCTTCCTCACCGCCCGCCCCGACGAGGGACGCCGGGCCATCAGCCTGGTCCCGGACCACCACATCTGCGTGGTTCCGGCCGCATCGGTGGTGGAACTGATCCCCGAGGCCCTGGCCCGGGTCGAGCCCACCGCGCCGATCACCATGATCTCCGGGCCCTCGGCCACCTCAGATATCGAGCTCGAACGCGTCGAGGGCGTCCACGGCCCACGCCGGCTCGACGTCATCCTGCTCAGCTAATACCCCCACCCCGAGGCCTGCCGGCCGTCGGGACCTGCCGGCCAGTGGCCTGCCCGCGGTGGGGCCGATCACCGCGGCGGGGCCTCACCGCGCCCCGAGACCGGGTGGTGCCCGGTCCTCTTGTACCTTTCGACAGCTCCGTGCGCCTTCCGGGTGCTCACGGCAGCGGAACGGAGTGATGTTCGTGTTCCAGAAGATCCTTGTGGCCA
>DATBUG010000413.1:0-2501 GCA_036516315.1 Citricoccus sp. | reverse complement strand
GGATCTCCGGCTGACCGGTGTCCCGGCGGGCCGGTGATCCGTCTCTCCAGCGTCCCGGCGCGCCGCTCCTGTCACGCTACGGGCCGGCGTCGTCCCCCGGTACCCCCTGGCCGGCGTCTCTCCAGGCCACCAGGGGCGCCGGACCTTGTGCCCGGCGCGCGCCCATGGCTACGGTGACGGCACTCCACGGGTTCCCGTCGGGGCCGGTGGACGGGTCCAGCGCACCTCGGACCCGGCCGGGAGCTGGACCCGGTGTCAGCACGACGCGTCAGGCGCAAGGCAGAAGGGGAACACCATGGAGCAGTCCAAGCCGGTGGTCGTCGGTGTCGACGGCTCGGCACAGTCGATCGATGCCCTGCATGAGGGGCGTGCCATGGCGGAGCTGATGAACAGCCCGCTGCTGGCGGTGGCGGCCTGGCAGTGGCCCGCGGCCAGTGGGGAACTGCCGGAACTCATCGGGTACGACCCCGAGAAGGAGGCCCAGGAGCGGCTCGACGAGGCCATCCAGGAGGCCTTCGGGGACAATCCGCCGGACTTCCTTGAGACCTCGGTGCAGCGGGGGCAACCAGCGCACGTGCTCACGGAACTGAGCCGGGGGGCACGGATGATCGTGGTGGGCAGCCGCGGCCGGGGCGGGTTCAAGGGCCTGCTGCTCGGCTCGGTCAGTTCCGCCGTGGGGGCACACGCCGGGTGCCCGGTGCTCATCATGCACGGCCGCTCGGCTTAACCGGGTACACCCAGGGAGCCACCGGCCATCGGGCCAGGCACCATCCCGGCCGCCGGTGGCTACGAAGACCAGTCAGCCCATGCCCCACGTGGGGCACCCCGTCAGTTCGAGGCCCAGTCATGACCGGCCAGTCCAGCCAGTCCGGTTCCTCCTCACGCCTGCCGCGGTGGGTGCAGGGCGGCCGGCGGCGGGGCGAGGGACCGTCCCGCGGCGAGGCCGCCAGCCGCACCACGGCCTTCGTCTACGGCAACATCCTGGTCATGGCCGCGCTGGTCGCCCTGCACCCGGGAGACCTGGCCCGCGCCACGGGCGTGGCGTACGTCCTGGGCACCGCGCTGTCCACGGTCGTGGCCCACGTGGCGGCGGAGACGGTGGGCCACCAGGTGCGTACCGGACAGCGCCCGGACCGGCCCACCGTGCTGCACATGCTGCGGGACGCCCGCCCCATCCTGTCCTCGGCCACCCCGCCGGCCTTGCTGATGGCGGCCGCGCTGTTCGGCTGGCTCGACCCCACGGCCGCGCTGCTGCTCGCCATGGGCGTGATCGTGCTGCGGCTGGCCGGGCTCGGCTGGATCATCGGCCGGGGGCGCCGCCGGCGGACCTCGTGGGGCCCCGTGATCTCCGGCCTCGGGCTGGCCGTGGTGTGCGTGGTGGCGGCCGTGCTGAAGTGGTGGCTCACCCACTGACGGGGTGGCCCACCTGCTGGCCTGGTAGCTCATCCGCCGGCCCGACGACCTCTTCGCCGAGGTGGGCGGGGGCTACCGGAACCCAGGCCTTCCCGGTCCCGGAGTGCTCCCCCAGAATGACGTCATGAAGCGGGGACGATGGGTCGTCGCGGCGCTGGTGCTAACCCTCACCGGTTGCCAGGCGGGGGAGCCGGCGGTCCCGGAGGAGAGCCCCGAACCGTCCGCGGAGACCCTCGGCCCTGGGCCCGGCGTCCCGGACGACGACGGACAACGGTCCCGGCGGTCTCCCGGGACGCCCACGCCTAGCGTGCACCGGAGCAGGCAGCAGGTGTGCGACGAGGCCGGTGCCGGCACGGCCCTGGACCTGTCCACGATCGACGCCACGGGAGCGCGTGTCCTGGACGAGTGGGACGCCTGCGTGCGCACGGACACCACCCCGGACTACACGTGGCTGCGCAACCGCACGCGGGCGGTGTGGACGCTGCGCACGGCCCCGTGGAGCATCGTGCAGGAGCACCAGCCCGCGCCGACCCGGCTGGGAGCGGTCCAGACCGGGGTCTTCCACCGGGCCGCGGAGGAACGGGGGAAGCCGCCCAACGCCGCGGCCTTCATCCTCCCGGGAGAGTCGGTGTGGATCGCCGCCGAACCGGACACGGTCACCTGGCACGTGGACCTGCCCCTCTCGGTGACCTGGTCCTCCTCCGTGGAGGTGCTCCGCCGGCTCGACCACCACGGCGAGGAGCTCCTGACGCGCTCCGTGACCCGCCGTGAGGACGCACCGAGCGTGGCCGTCACCTGCGTGATCGAGATGGCCGCGTACGCCCGCAACCGCGCAGACCTGCACGACGCTGACTTGAGGGACGTGATCCGGGACGGTTTCGAGCATGTCCTGGCGGACGAGGCGTGCTCGTCGGCCGCCGAGGAGACGGTCGTGGGGGTCCGGGGTCGCACCATCTCCCTCCGGGAGGACGTCCTCGAGGTGATTCCCGAGTCGCAGCGGACCCTCGAGCGGATCCGCGACGACCTCGAGCCCTATGCGGAGATCGACGGCTCCATCACCCTCCGGACGGGCGCCGGCGGCCAGGGGA
>DATBUG010000412.1:0-2399 GCA_036516315.1 Citricoccus sp. | reverse complement strand
AGCACGCCGGCGGCCAGCAGGACCGTCTCCAGCGCTGCGGCCCCGGGCAGCTCGGGGGCGTAGGTCATGGCGGTGACGGCGTTGGCCCCGTCGTGGTCCCCGGCACCCTCGGCGCCGGCCGTGAGCACGGCACGCACGAGGTCGAGCGCCTGGTCCGTGTCCGGGTGGCACAGGTGCGCCGGCGGGTGGGCCCCGGCGCGGGCGGGGGAGAGGAACGGCCCCTCGAGGTGGATCCCCGCCAGTTCGCCGGTCCGCACGAGCGGGGTGAGCCGGCCCACCGCGGCCAGCATCTGACCGGGCGGCATCGCGGGCAGGGAGGCGACCACCCGGGTGACCCCGCGCCCGGCGAGCCGGTGCAGGGCCGCGCTGACCTCCCCCGCGGTGGCCGTGGCGAAGTCCGTGCCGGCGTGGCCGTGGCAGTGCTGGTCCACGAGCCCTGCGGTGACGAGTCGCCCCGGTGCCCGGGGCGGGCGGTGCGGGGACGGCTCAGAAGAGGCGGGACTCGGCATCGTCCACGCCGCGCATGGCGTCGTAGTCCAGGGTCAGGCAGCGGATGCCTCGGTCCTCAGCGAGGGTGCGTGCCTGCGGGCGGATCTGCTGGGCGGCGAAGACACCGCGGACGGGTGCCAGGAGTGGGTCCCGGTTCATCAGCTCGAGGTAACGGGTCAACTGCTCGACCCCGTCGATGTCCCCGCGGCGCTTGAGCTCCACGGCCACCGTGCCGCCCTCAGGGCCGCGGGCCAGGATGTCGACGGGGCCGATCGCCGTCATGTGCTCGCGCCGGACCAGGGAGTGGCCCTCGCCGAGCAGCTCGATCTGTTCGGCGAGCAACCGCTGCAGGTCGGCCTCGACGCCGTCCTTGACGAGCCCCGGGTCCACGCCCAGCTCGTGGGAAGAGTCGTGGAGGACCTCGAAGACGTGCACCAGCAGGCGGTCGTCCGTCTTGGTGGACTGCACGGTCCACACCTCGCACACGCCCTCCTCGGCCAGTTCCTCCGAGGGAGGGGCCACCCGCAGGGTGGCCGGCGGGCTCATCCAGTTCAGCGGCTTGTACGACCCACCGTCGGAGTGGACGAGGACGGAGCCGTCCGCCTTGACCATCAGCAGGCGCGTGGCCTGGGGCAAGTGGGCGCGCAGGCGCCCCTCGTAGTTCACGGAACACCGGGCAATCACCAAACGCACACCGGGCAGTCTACTGGCCTGTGACACCATGAAGGGGTGCCACGATCCAACCGCCCCCGCCGCCGTTCCGCAGCAGGCCCCGGCCGCACGGGTGGTCCGTCGCGCCGGCGCGACGGGACGCAGGCGTCCGCGGCCGCACCCGGCCGCGCGGACGAGTTGGACCGTCTCCTGGGCCTGGACCCCGGGTATCGGCATGAGTCGGCGCCGGACGGTGGCTGGCACGTGCGCCGGATCCCTGCCTGGCGCGCCGTGAAGGACTACACCTGTCCCGGGTGCGGGCGCACGATCCCCCCGGGGCTGGCTCACGTGGTCGCCTGGCGCAGCGACTCGATCTTCGGGGACGAGGCCGCCGGCGCCGAGCGCCGGCACTGGCATCCGAAGTGCTGGGGCACCCGGCGCCAGGACGGGCGGTACCGGTGAGCACGCCCGGTCCCGGACCTCAGTCCATGAACGGGGCACCCGAGGCAGCGCCCGCGATCCCGCTGCCCCCGGGGCCGGTGCGCGAGGAGTACCGGTCCACGCGCGGGCCCGAGCCCGTCCAGTCCCGCACCGTGCTGCCGGCCGCCCGTGAACGGATCGTGCTGACCACCCGGGACGGCCTCGAGCTGGTGGGCGAGCTCGCCGTGCCGGCCGAGGGCACCCCGGCGGCCACGCTCGTGATGTTCCACCCGCTGCCCACCGTGGGCGGTCACATGGACTTCCACCTCTACCTCAAGGCCGCCCAATGGCTGCCGGCCGCGTGCGGGCTGGCTGTGCTGCGGTTCAACACCCGCGGCACCTGTTCGGCCCGGGGCTGCTCGGAGGGGGAGTTCGGCGACGGCGTCACCGAGGAGCACGACGTCGCGGCCGCGATGGCCTTCGTCGCCGAGCGCGCCCTGCCCGCGCCGTGGCTCGTGGGTTGGTCCTTCGGCACCGAGCTGGTGCTCAAGCACGGCACGCTGGTGCCGCACGCGCCCCTGGCCGTGGGCGGGTTCCTGCTCTCGCCGCCGCTGCGGCGGGCCACGGACGCGGACCTCGACCGGTGGGCCGTGGACGGGCGCCCCCTCCGGGTGCTGGTGCCGTCCCTGGACGACACCCTGCGCCCGGACGAGGCGGCGCGCCGGTTCGCCCGGGTCCCGCAGGCCGAGGTGGTCGGCGTCACCGGGGCCCGGCACCTATGGGTGGGACGGGCCCACACCCGCCGGGCCCTCGAGGAGCTCGCCGCCACGGCCCTGGGA
>DATBUG010000411.1:0-1531 GCA_036516315.1 Citricoccus sp. | reverse complement strand
AGCATCCCGGCCACCAGCGTGCCCACGCCCACGGTCCGGCGCGGCCCCGTGAGCCGGGCACCGCCGCCGGCGGGGCCGTCCGGGCCGCCTCCCCCGGGGGTACCACCCCCGGGGCGGTCCGGGGGCACCGCAGGCCCGGTCCCGGCGTCGAACGCGGGCAGCGCCTGGGTGTCCGACCACCGCGGGTACGCCTCCCGGCTGGCGGACACGGACGAGCCCTCACCCCGCGGACCCGACGGCGGGGACTCGGGACGCGGTGGCACGGCGCCACCGCCCTCCCGGCCAGTGCCGGACTGGGCTCCGTGGTGGTCAGCGTCGTTCATGCTCGTCGTCCTTCCTGCCGGTCTCCCGGGTCGGCCCGTCTCGGTCCTGGTCGCGGCCGGGTCGGGGTGCGCCCCTATCCTGCCCGCTCCACCTGTCAAATTGGAGCATGTCCTCTGGATGAAACCTGAATAATCCCTCGACAGTTCGCCGATGGCGCACGGGGCTCCGTGGCGGGGCGCACCCCTCGGATCATAGACTTCACTCACCAGCCAGAGTCCTCGCGGCGCGGCAGAGCCGCCGCCGCCACCGGCCGGCAGGCCGTTGCCCGGTCCCAGGGGCCACGGCCGGCCACGGCCATGAAGGGTGATCGATGAAGTCCCACGCCGTCCCGCTCCCGTCACGCCGCCTGTCCCCCGCCGTCCTGGCCCTGGGGGTCACCGGTGCCTCCGCGCTCTTCGCCGTCGCCGGGGTCGCGCTGGCGGATGCCGCACGCGCGGTCGTCGACATCCCGCCGGGGACCTTCGTGGTGGACGAGGCCCAGGTCTTGACGCCGGCCCAGGAGAACGAGATCACCCAGGCCATCACCGACCTGCGCCGCGCCGAGGGCCAGGGCCTGTACGTCCTCTACGTGGACGACTTCGGCGGCGCCACCAGCGGCGAGTACATCGCGCAGGTCGCCCAGGACAAGGGCCTCGGGGACCAGGAGTCCATCCTGGCCATCGCGGTGGAGGCACGCCAGGTCGGCTTCGACGCCCACCAGGCCAACAGCATCGCCCCGCTGCAGCAGGACCTCTCGGCCGAGTACATCCTGCCCGTGATGCCCGCCCCCGGTGACGACGACTGGGTGACCCCCGCCCTGTCCACCGTCGAGGGCATCACGGACGCTGCCGACGGCTCCCTGTCCGGTTCCGCCGAGGAAGACGGCGGTGGTGGGGCCGGGGGCTGGCTCGCCGGGGGCCTGGTGGCCGCGGCCCTGGCCGGCGGAGGCATCGCCCTGGCCCGGCGCAACAAGAAGGCCATGTCCGGCCGGGCCCCGGCCGCCCGCGGCGCCGAGGGGCCGAAGGACCCGCTCGACGCGATGAGCGTGGAGGAACTGCGCACCAAGGCCGGGTCCCTGCTGGTGGCCGCGGACGACGCGATCCGGTCCTCCGAGCAGGAAGTCGGCTTCGCCCTGGCCTCCTACGGCGACCAGGCGGTGGAGACGTTCCGCAAGGACATCGAGATCGCCAAGGAGCACATGCGCGAGTCCTTCCAGCTGCAGAACCAG
>DATBUG010000410.1:0-5640 GCA_036516315.1 Citricoccus sp. | reverse complement strand
TGCGTTGGCGGCCGTGCTGACCGGACGCACCGCCCCGCAGCGGGGCCGGGGCCGGCCGGTGGGCCACCGTGCCGCCGTCGCGCTCGGGGTCGCGCCCGTGGCCCTGGCCGGACTGCTGGCGTACTTTGTGATCAGGATCATGCCGGTCTGACCGGCGGAAGGAGGCGACCGATGACGCAAGAGTCCGGCCCGATGGCCAGCGAGGTGTACTCGGCGGAGCTCGAGGAGGGCGGGGATGATCCCGTGGAGCGGGTGTTCCGCTTCGTGGGCGGCGTGCTCACGCAGGTCTTCGGCGGGTCCGGGGCCGCGGTGGTCGGCGCCTCGGTGGTGGTCCGCCGCCAGGACGACGGCGAGGAGGTGCTGCGCATCGACGTGCCGGACGCCGCGTCCGGGGACCAGGTGCTGCAGGCGATCCAGCAGGACCTGGACACCTATCCCGCGGAGGAGTTCGTCGCGGACTGGCTCGAGAAGGTCCGGCACGGCCGTCATGTGGCGGGCCGGGAGGCCGGCGGGACCCGGCTGGAGTAGGATGAGCCCATGTCCATTCTTGCACTTGAGGTCTTCTTCACCGTCCTGCTCGTCGTCGCGGGCCTGGCCATGGCGGCCGTCGCCGTCCTCGTCGTCTCGGGCCTGTACAAGGGCCAGCGCTGACCGGTCCCCGTGCCCACTGAACTGCCCTTCGACCTGACACCGGAGCTCGCTCCGCTGTCCTGGCTCATCGGCTCCTGGGAGGGACAGGGCCGGCTGGGGGCCGGGGACGAGGACAGCGAGGTCTTCTACCAACGGGTCGACTTCACCGACCACCAGCTGCCGTTCCTGGAGTACCGCGCCGAGTCGTGGCTCTGCGAGGAGGACGGCACCCTGCTGCGCCCGCTGACCGTGGAGTCCGGGTTCTGGGCGCTCGACCGTGAGCGCCGCGACGGCGATCCCGGCCCCGGCATGACGCCGGGGGACGTGGTGCCGGCCCTGCGGTCCGCCGAGGACGTCGAACCGTACCGGCGTCAGGACGACAGCTTCCCGATCACGGCGCAGATCACCCACCCCGGGTCCCTGACGGAGCTGTACTACGGCGTCATCAAGGGCCCCCAGATCCAGCTGCGCACGGACACCGTGCTGCGCGGCACCGCCGCCGGGCCGTACCAGGGCGGATCCCGCATCCTGGGCCTGGTGAACGGCCAGCTGTTCTGGCGCTGGGACGCCACCGCCGTCCCCGGCGGTGAGGAGCACCCGCACGCCTCGGCGATCCTGGACCGGATGCCGGACCGCACCCAGGGAAGGCTGCCCCGATGACCTCTGCATCTGTCTCGACGTTCGCCTCGACCTACGTCTCGCCGCTGCTCTCCGGCCCCTCGGCCGTGCACGGCGCCGTGGCCGGCTCCGGCCCGGACGCCCCCGTGGCCGCGCACTACGGCCAGCCCGTGGCAGAGCAGCGGGCCCTGGCGGAGGGCACCGCGGTGGTGGACCTGTCCCACCGCGGGGTCGTGGCCGTGTCCGGACCGGAGCGGCTGAGCTGGCTGCACGTGCTCACCAGCCAGAAGCTGGACCAGGGCCTGGCCGCGGGCACCTCGACCGAGACCCTGTTCCTCGACGTCCAGGGACGCATCGAGTTCGACTGCCACCTCGTGGACGACGGCGCCACCGCCTGGCTGACCGTCGAGCCGGGGGAGAACGAGGCCCTGGCCGAGTGGCTGAACAAGATGCGTTTCGCCGCCCGCGTGGAGATCGCCGACCGCACCGGCGAGGTGGCCGTGGTGGGCGCCCACGGGGACGTGCCCGCCTGGGACGGCCGCGAGGACGTCGTGCGCTGGCGCGACCCGTGGCCGGCCATCGGTGAGGGCGGCCACCCCTACACCGTGGACCCGGACCCGGCCCACCACCCGGCCGCCGGCTGGGCGTGGTCCGAGTACCTGGTCCCCGCCGCCGAGCTCGCCGGCTGGCCGGACGCGCTGCCCGAGGGGCTCACGCTCGCCGGGGTGCTCGCCGCCGAGGCGCTGCGCATCGCCGCGCTGCGGCCCCGTCACGGCGTGGACACCGACGAGCGCACGATCCCGCACGAGGTGGACCTGGTGCGCACGGCCGTGCACCTGAACAAGGGCTGCTACAAGGGCCAGGAGACCATCGCCCGGGTGCACAACCTGGGCCACCCGCCCCGGCGGCTGGCGTTCCTGCAGCTGGACGGCTCGGGCCACACCGTGCCCGGGGCCGGAGCCGACGTCGTCGTCCGCCCGGAGGGCGGGACCGCCGAGGCCGGGACCGCCCGGCCGGTGGGGACCCTGACCTCCGCCGCCCTGCACCACGAGATGGGCCCGATCGCCCTGGCGGTCCTCAAGCGCAACACCGATCCCGAGGCGGAGCTGCTGGTGCGCGAGGGCACCGCCGAGGACGGCTGGACCTTCACGGCCGCGGCCCAGGAGACGGTCGTCTCGCCCCAGGCGGGCAAGGCCGTCGGCCGGCAGACCGGCTTCATCCGCCGCGGCGGGCGCTGACCGGCGGTCCTACTGGTTGAACAGCACCGTCGTCTGGGAGCCCGCCAGCTCGAACCCCAGGGCGTCCGCCAGGTGCTGTGAGGCGGTGTTGCCCACCGCCGCCCGCCACTGGGGCACGAGCCCCTCGGTGAAGGCCTCCTCCATCGCGATCGCGGCCGCGTAGGCGCCCAGGCCCATCCGGCGCACGTCCGGGCGCACCAGCACGCCCAGGTGGCCGATCAGGCCCTGCCACTCCTCGTACCCGGAGCCCGCGAGCGGGTCGCCGGTGGCCTGGCCCGCGCCGTCGTCGGGCACGAGGGTGAAGGTGGCGTCCAGCCCGGACAGGCCCACCTCGGTGACGTCGTCGGCGGGGCACAGGGCCTCGAGGGCCACCGCGTCCGCGGACTCGTAGGACACGGCCACGGACCGGGAGCGCTCGATCTGCGGGACGTCCTCGGCGTAGTAGAGCGCGAACTCGCCCAGGGACCGGGCCGCGTGGCCGGAGCCGAGGCGAATCATCGTGGCCTCCAGGGCCAGGACCTCGTCGTCCACGTCCCGGGCCGCCCGCAGCAGCCAGCGCGGCCCGTAGAGCACCGAGGAACGGTACAGCCGCACGAAGGTGGCGATCTGCTCGTCCTCGCCGGGGTGGTCCGCGTCGTCCGTGGGGACCTCGATCCGCCGGCGACCGGCGGACTGTGCGGCCGCGGAGATCGCCTCGTCCGGCAGGCCGAGGATGCGGGACCACGCCAGCTCGATGATCTGGCGGATGTGGCTGTTGACGGGCATGCGTTGAAGGCTATCGCCCGAACAGCACCTTCGCCTCGTCGTAGCGGTGCTGGGGGACCTCCTTGAGCCCGTCCAGCGCGGCGGAGAGGTCCACCTGCACGATCTCCGTGCCGTCCAGGGCGACCATCTGCCCGTACCGGCCCTGGGCCACGAGGTCGATGGCACCCATCCCGAAGCGGGTGGCCAGCACGCGGTCGAACCCGGTGGGGGCGCCGCCGCGCTGGATGTGCCCCAGGACGGTGTTGCGCGTCTCGATGCCGGTCATGTCCTCGATCTGCCGGGTCACCCACTCGCCGATCCCGCCCAGCCGGGGCCGGCCCGCGGCGTCGGCGCCCGCCTCGGCCAGCGGGTCGTCGTGCCCCTCGGGGATGAAGCCCTCCGCGACGACGACGAGGGGGGAACGGCCCCGCTCGTGCACCTGGCGGACCCACTCGCACACCTGCTCCATGGAGGTGCGCTGCTCCGGGATGAGGATGGCATGCGCGCCGGCGGACATCCCCGAGTGCAGGGCGATCCAGCCCACGTGCCGGCCCATGACCTCGGCCACCATGCACCGGTGGTGGGACTCGCCGGTGGTCCGCAGCCGGTCCATGGCGTCCGTGGCGATGGACACCGCCGTGTCGAAGCCGAAGGTGTAGTCGGTGGCCCGGAGGTCGTTGTCGATGGTCTTGGGCACCCCGACCAGCGGGAGGCCGTCCTGGTAGAGCCGCTGGGCCCCGGCCAGGGTGCCTTCGCCGCCGATCGCCACGACGGCGTCGATCCCGAGCCGCCGCATCTGCGCCTTCATGGCCTCGGGCCCGCCCTGCGGGTGGTTGTAGGGGTGCGTGCGCGAGGTCCCGAGGATGGTCCCGCCGGTGCGGGCCAAACCCCGCACCCGCTGGCGCGGCAGGTCCTCCACGTCGCCCTCGATCAGACCCCGCCAGCCGTCCCGGATGCCCACGAGCTCGTAGTCGTAGGTCTTGATGCCGTGCAGGACGGCCGAGCGGATCACGGCGTTCAGGCCGGGGCAGTCCCCGCCGCTGGTCAACAGTCCGACGCGCATGCTGGTGGGTCCTTTCGGGAGCGGTGCGATGGGTCCTGTCCGAAGGCTATCGCGAGCGCGGGCCCGGGAACGCCCGTTCCAGCGGGATGGACCCGTCCTGCCAGGGCAGCAGCACCCAGGCCAGCAGGTAGGTGCCCACCCCGATGACCGGCAGCAGGAAGCTGATCAGCACGACCAGCCGCACGAGGGTGGGGTCCCAGCCGAACTTGGCGGCCAGGCCCCCGCAGACCCCGCCCACCCAGCGGCCGGGGCCGCGGCGGTAGGGGATGGCGCGCAGGGAACGGTAGAAGGTGTCCACGGTGTTTCCTCTCGGGGGTCGGGTCCAGGGGTTGGGGTGCGCTCAGCGGGTACGGTGGCGGGCGGCGCCGGCGATCCCGCCGGCCACCAGCACCACGCCGCCGAGGGCGGCCAGGCAGATCGCCACGAGCGCCGGGTCGATGCTCCAGTCAAGCACGGTCGTGGACAGCGACCACAGGGCCACCAGCAGGGCGATGATGCCCCAGACCAGGGTCCCGGCGCGGATGCCATCCGGGGCGGTGCCGGCGGGGTCGTCCGCTGCGGCGGTGCTGGACCCGTGGCCGGAGGCCCGGCCGAACTCCGGGTCGTGCACGGTGCCCCGGGTGATCTCCTCCTCGAGAGCCCGGGCCTCCGGGTCGTCGGTGGTGTGGTGCGTGGGGTGGGCGGGGTGGTGGGTGTGGTTCTCCATGGTGCTCACTCCTGTTCGGTGGTGCTGGGGGACGGGGTGGCGGCCGCGGAGGGCTCGTCGACCCGCACGGTCAGCGTGGAGAAGGCCAGGTCCGCGTCGATCTCCAGTTCCCGGGCGCCGGGGGCGTCCACGATCTGGATCCGGCCGTCGGCGGTGGTGTCCTGCCGGGGCGAGCGCTCGCCGTCCAGGAAGGTCTCGTACTCGACCGTGCTGAAGGCGTTGTCCACGTCGAGGTAGACGTCCACGTCGTTCGGCACCACCACCTCGGCGGTGGAGAAGGACACGTCCAGCCGGACCGGGGCGGCGGCCGTGCCGGTGCCCCCGCGCTCGGCGGTCAGGTCGATGACGTCCTCGCCGAAGGCCAGGTCGTACCCGGTGCGGCTGTCCCCCTCGAGGGTGCCGGTCCAGTTCTCGTCCCAGTCGCCGCGGACGAACGTGCCGCCGGTGGCGATCATCACGGGGATCACCAGCAGGGCGGTGGTCACGGTCAGGCCGCCACCCCCGCGGCCGAGGATGGCCCCGACGATGATGCCGATGGCCATCACGCCCAGGGCGGTGGCCAGGGCGGCGGCCCAGATGACGGGCCAGCCGGCGGTGAACACGCCCAGGTACTTCAGGGCGGCGACGGCGGCACCGGCCAG
>DATBUG010000409.1:0-3222 GCA_036516315.1 Citricoccus sp. | reverse complement strand
GTCTGGGTGGTGTTCTCGGTCATGGGCTGGGCCATCTCAGCCCTCCCTTCCATAGCAGTAGGAGAGGAGCAGTTCCTCGTCGGCGTCCGCTGCGGACACCTCACCGGAGACCCGCCCCTCGTGCATGATGAGGATGCGGTCGGACAGCCCGATGAGCTCGGGCAGTTCGGAACTCACCGCGATGATGGTGGTGCCGGCCGCCGCGAGCGCACGGATGAGCCGGTAGATCTCCGCCTTCGTGCCCACGTCGATGCCGCGCGTGGGCTCGTCCAGCAGCAGGACCCGGGGGTTGCGGGCCAGCATCTTGGCCAGGACGACCTTCTGCTGGTTGCCGCCCGAGAGCAGCCCGACCTGCTGACGGGGGCCGCGGGCCTTGATCCGCAGGTCGGCGATTCCCTCGCGGGCCAGCTTGGCGATGCCCCCGGAGGACACCCATCCGGCACGGCTGACCCGGGAGAGGTTGGCGATGGCGATGTTGTCCTGGATCGTCGCCCCGAGGGAGACGCCCTGGCTGCGCCGCTCCTCCGGCACCAGCGCGATCCCGTGGGCGAGGGCCCGGCCGACGCCCCGGGCGCCGGCCACCTGGCGGCCCTCCACGGTGATGGTGCCGGCGGTGCGCTTCTGGTCACCGGCGAGCAACCGCATCAGTTCGCTGCGCCCGGACCCGGCGAGCCCGCCGATGCCGAGGACCTCGCCCGCGTGGGCCGTGAAGGACAGGTCCTGCACCCGGTTGCCGTGCAGTCCGTCCACGCTGAGCACCACGCGGTCCGTGGCGGTGCCGCGTACCGGGAACAGGTCCCCGGCGGAGCGGCCCACCATGGTGGAGATGACCTCGTCGATCGTCATCTCCGCGACGTCCTTGGTGACGATGGTCTGGCCGTTGCGCATGATCGTCACGCGGTCGCACAGCTCGAAGACCTCCTCGAGGCGGTGGGAGACGTACACGATTCCCACCCCGTCCTCGCGCAGTCCGCGCAGCACGGTGAACAGGTCGCGGATCTCGGTGTCGGTCAGGGCCGCGGTCGGTTCGTCGAGGATGAGCACGCGTGCCTCGGCGGCCAGCGCGCGCGCCACGGAGACCATGGTCTGCTGGACCGGGGAGAGTCTCCCGGCCAGCCGGCGCAGCGGGATGTGCCCCTGGTTGAGCCGGTCCAGCTGACGGCGGGCCTCGCGGTAGAGCCCCGACCAGCTGACGATACCCCCGGAGCTGGGTGTGCGCTCACCGAGCAGGATGTTCTCGGCCACGCTGATCGTGGGGATGATCGAGGTCTCCTGGTACAGGGCCACCACGCCGGAGTGGTGGGCGTCGCGCACCCCGGAGAACCGGACCTCCCGGCCGGCGGACTCGATCCGGCCGTCGTCGGGCTGGTGGACGCCGGTGAGGACCTTGATCAGCGTGGACTTGCCCGCGCCGTTCTCGCCCAGCAGGGCGTGGATCTCCCCGGGACGGACCTCCAGGCGGGCGTCGCTGAGGGCGGCTACGCCCTCGAAGTGCTTCGAGATGCCCTCCGCGCGCAGCGCCAGCTGCCGGGTCTGCGGCGCCAGCGGTTCGGCCGTGGCGGTGCTCATGGCTCCTCCGGGAGCCGGTTGCAGCGGATGACGACCTTCGGGTGCCGGCCGCTCAGGTGCTCCTCGAACGCCTCGGCGGCCTGTTCGAGGTCGAACACGGCCTGCAGGAAGGGCTCCAGGTCGAGTTCGTCCAGCAGGCGCACCGCGCGCGGGAACGTGTACGGGGAGACGAAGACGCCCGTCAGCGTCAGCTCGCGGCGGTACAGGTAGTCGGAGAGGTTCAGCGGCAGGTCGTAGTCCTCCGGGTACATGGCCCCGTAGACGACCATTCCGCCCGGCGCCGCGATGTCCAGTAGCCCGGCCACGGCGTGGCGCGAGCCCGAGGCGTCGATCACGACGTCGAACCCCGCTCCGCCGGTGATCTCGCGCGCCCGGTCGGTAAGGGTCTCGGCGGTCGGGTCCACCACGTGGCGGGCCCCGAAACGGCTGGCCAGCTCCCGGCGCTCGGCGATCGGCTCGATCATCGTCAGCGCGGTCGCCCCGTAGCGGTGCATCAGCTGCAGCGCCAGCTGGCCGATGGGTCCGCCACCGCAGATCGCCACGCGGTCTCCCGGACGGATCCGGGTCTTGTCCGCGATCCGCACGGCCACCGACGTCGGCTCCAGCAGGCAGCCCTTCAGCAGGGACACGCCCTCGGGCAGGCGGTAGACCTGGGACTCGTGCCAGACCACGGTCCGGGCCATCCCCGGACGGTTGTAGTCCCCGAGGTGTTCGCAGAACTGCTGGCGGCCGTCCTGGCACGGCGGGCAGGTCCCGCAGAACCGGACGAAGTTGCCGGACACGCGGTCCCCCACGGCCAGGTCCGTCCGGCGCACGCCCGGACCGATCTCGGTGATCACGCCCGAGATCTCGTGACCGAGCCCGATCGGCACCTCGGTGCCGAAGAAGCCCTCGGCCAGGTGCGGGTCAGAACCGCAGATCGCGGCGTAGGCGACGGTGAGGCGCACGTCCTCGGGGCCCAGCTCGTCCGCCGGGAAGGTGACGACGCCGATCTGGCCGCGCCGGCCGGCGTCGGGGTCCCGCAGGCTGCCGATCTTCGTGACGGCGACCGTCTCGACGCCCGCCGGGGTGGTGCCGGTTACGGGGGTGAGCTCCGTGGGGGCGTTCGAGGTGGCTGCGTTCGAGGTGGTAGTCATGCCGCCCCGCCCTTCACACCGGCGACGGCTAGGGCGGCCTCCACCGTGGCGGACAGTCCGTAGCCGTGCTTGTCCCGCAGTTCGGTGTCTTCCCCGAAGCCGGCGAAGACCTGGGGGATGCCCAACCGCCGGAAGGCCTCGAGCCGTACGCCGCGGTCCACCAGTACGTCGGAGATGCGCGAGGCCAGGCCGCCGTAGGCCAGGTGGTCCTCGACCACCACGAACCGGCCGGTCTCCTCCGCGCAGCGCAGCACGAGTTCCTCGTCGAGCGGCTTGAGGGTGAACATGTCCACCACCCGCGCGTCGACGCCGTGCTCGGCGGCGAGCACGTCGGCGGCCTGGAGGGCCTGGGCCACCGTCTCGCCGTGAGCGAAGAGCGTCAGGTCCTGTCCCGGGCGGGCCGTGATGCCCTGGCCGATCCGCACCTGGACGCTGCCGGGTTCGTAGACGACCTTGTCCTTCTTGCCCACGGCGAGGCGGATGTACAGCGGTCCGGTCATGTCCATGGACTGGCGCA
>DATBUG010000408.1:0-2740 GCA_036516315.1 Citricoccus sp. | reverse complement strand
GCCGAAGGCCCCGCCCATGTGGTGCAGGTCGAACGCGGTGCCCTGCCACGTCTGCTCGGCGCCCCGGGCGCACAGCACCTCGATCACCTCCTCGTCCAGCCGGGACAACCCGGTGTTCTTCCAGTACGCCCGCACGCCGCGCGGGAACAGGAAGTCCATCGCGGACTGCCACTCGGTCCAGGCGACGGGCCCGACCTCCTCGGCGTCCGGCGGCGACGCCTGCGAGAGCCGCCCGGCGTGGTCGAGGCCCTCGCGGTGGTTGGCGCCGGCCCAGGCGAAGCCGACGACGAGGACCGGCTCCGTCCCCAGCTCCAGCTCCGGCGGGGGCGCGATCACCGTGATGATCGAGGTCATCTCATCCGGCAGGCCCTGAACCCATCCGGCGAAGGCCCGCAGCGCCTGCTTCCATCGGGGACGGGCGTAGATGAAGTTGCCGGCCAGCACCGTGGGCGGCAGCGGGTGGGCGGTGTAGGTGAACGAGGTGACGACCCCGAAGTTGCCACCGCCGCCCTGCAGGGCCCACAGCAGTTCGCGGTCGCCGTCGGGACCGGCGTGGTGGGTGGTGCCATCGGCGGCCACGACCTCGGCGGCCACCAGGTTGTCCACGGTCAGCCCATACGCTCGGGTCAGCCAGCCGAAGCCCCCGCCCAGGGTGAGGCCGGCGACGCCGGTGGCCGAGATCACCCCCACGGGCACGGCGAGCCCGTGGGCGGTGGTCGCGCGGTCCAGGTCCGCCAGGGTGGCGCCGGGCCCGACGCTCACGGTGCGGGCCTCCGGTTCGACCTCGATGTCCCGGCACGCCCCCAGGTCCAGGACGAGGCCCCCGTCCACGGTTCCGTACCCGGCCACGCTGTGCCCGCCGCCGCGCACGGCCACCGGCAGCCCGTGCTGCCGGGCGAGGCGCAGGGCGGGGGGCACGTCGGCCACGGTCCCGGCGCGCACGATCACGGCCGGGCGGCGGTCGGCCATCGCGTTCCAGACGTGCCGAGCATCCTCGTAGTCCGTGTCCCCGGGGCCGATGACGGTGCCCTGCACCGCGGAGGACAACGTATGCAGGGCCTCGGCGGGCACTCGGGTCCCGGACATGATGGACCAGCTTCCGGCTCGGGCCGGTCCCGGACGGGCCGGCGCTGGACAGAATTTTTCGCCGGCCCCGGGCGCCGGTCAAGACGCGGAGGGCGCCGAATCCACTCGGAGACGCTCAGGCCCGGTGCCGGCGGAAGAACGCGGTGAGCAGGTCGGCGCACTCGGTCTCACGCACGCCCGGATGGACCTGGACCCAGTGGTTCAGCCGGGGTTCGCGGACGATGTCGAACACGGAGCCGCACGCACCGGCCTTGGGGTCCCAGGCCCCGAAGACGAGCCGGGGGATCCTGGCCAGCACGATGGCCCCCGCGCACATCGCACACGGTTCCAGGGTCACCACCAGGGTGCAGTCCTCCAGCCGCCACCCGTCCCCGTGGCCGGCATCCCTGCGCGCGGCGGCGGCCGCCCGCAGGGCCAGCACCTCGGCGTGGGCGGTGGGGTCCCCGACGGCCTCCCGTTCGTTGCGCCCTGTGCCCAGGACGGATCCGTCCGGGCCGAGCACGACGGCGCCGATCGGCACGTCGCCAGTGGAGAGGGCCCGGCGGGCTTCGGCCAGGGCCAGCCCCATCCAGGAATCGTGCTCGGGATGCATGGTGTCCGAGCCTAGCCGTCGGGCCCCGCGCCCCCGCTTCTGTAGGGTTGGGACCATGCGCGTACAGCTCGTCGAACATCCTCTGGTCGGCCACAAGCTCACGGTCCTGAGGAAGCGGGAGACACCCTCCATGATCTTCCGGCAGCTGACCGAGGAACTGGTCATGCTGCTGGCCTACGAGGCCACACGGGACGTCGCCGTGGAACCGATCGAGATCGAGACACCCGTGTCCCCGACCACCGGGGTGCGGCTGGCGCGCCCCACACCGCTGGTGGTGCCGATCCTGCGGGCCGGGCTGGGCATGCTCGAGGGCATGGTCCGGATGGCCCCGACGGCGGAGGTCGGTTTCCTGGGCATGGCCCGCAACGAGGAGACCCTGGACATCGTCACCTATGCCGAGCGGTTGCCCGCGGACCTGACGGACCGGCACGTGTTCATCCTGGACCCCATGCTGGCGACCGGAGGGACACTGGCCGAGGCGGTGCGGTTCATGTACGCGCGCAAGGCCCGACGCGTGACCTGCATCTGCCTGCTGGGCGCGCCGGAGGGCATTTCCCGGCTGGAGGGCGAACTGGCCGACGTGGACGTGGACATCTACCTGGCCGCGATCGACGAGCGCCTGGACGAGCAGTCCTACATCGTGCCGGGTCTCGGCGACGCTGGCGACCGGCTCTACGGCCTCGCCGAGTAAGCCATCCGGGCCCGACAGGACCAGGTAACAAACTGGCCGGGTGACGGGGAACGTTGTAGGTTGCCCCGAATTCCCGCAAAGAGCGTTTCAGACCCGTCCGTGGGGGTGATCTTGACCACAAATACGGTGGTTTGTCTCACATGGTGAGACGGTGTGATCATTGTTACTTGCAAGAACGGAATGTGACGTCTCAGGGTTGTCATATGAAGTTCAGTGATCCGGCCGGCCCTTCAGGGGCCCAGCCCGTCCGGCGATGGCGTCGGCGGGGCGGCCGGTCCGGCTCCCGCCCGGCATGAAGCCGGTGGGGACGACCGTGATCCGGCCGGCCCCGCCGCCTCCGTGCCGTAGAGGAGATCGACGCAAGGATTCAT
>DATBUG010000407.1:0-2386 GCA_036516315.1 Citricoccus sp. | reverse complement strand
CGGCTCATGGAGAACCTCAAGGTCCCGCGCAAGGCGCTCATCGGCCCGTGGGGCCACACGTATCCCCACCTCGGGGTGCCGGGCCCGGCCATCGGCTTCCTGCAGGAGGTCGTGCGCTGGTGGGACCACTGGCTCAAGGGCAAGAACACCGGGCTGATGGATGAGCCGATGATGCGCGTGTGGATGCAGGACTCGGTGTCCCCGGCGGCGTCCTACGAGGACCGGCCCGGTCGCTGGGTGAGCGAGGACCAGTGGCCCGCTCCGGGGATCGAGGAACGGTCCTACGTGCTGACCGGCCACCACCTGGAGGAGGGCCCGGCCCGGGAGCCGGAACGGGAAGTCGAGCTGCAGTCCCCCCTGAGCGTGGGCATGTTCGCCGGCAAGTGGGCCTCCTACGCCGCGGTCCCGGACCTGCCCTTCGACCAGCGCGAGGAGGACGGCGGGGCCCTGTTCTACGAGTCCGCGCCCCTCGAGGAGGACCTGGAGGTCTTCGGGTTGCCGCAGTGCAGCTTCGAGGTCTCCGCGGACAAGCCGGTGGCCATGCTCGCCGTCCGGCTGTCCGACGTCGGGCTCAACGGTGAGGCCACCCGGGTCACCTACGGGATCCTGAACCTCACGCACCGGGACGGCAGCGAGAACCCCCAGCCCCTGGAACCGGGGCGCACGTACCGGGTGACCATCCCGCTCAACGGCGTCGCCCAGTCCTTCCCCGCCGGGCACCGCCTGCGGCTGTCCGTCTCCACCTCCTACTGGCCCTTGGTGTGGCCCTCGCCGGAGGCGGCCACGGTCACCCTGACGACCGGGTCCAGCCAGTTGCTGCTGCCGGTGCGTCCGCCCCGCGAGGAGGACGACCAGCTGCGCCCCTTCGGGGAGCCGGAGACCGCCGAGCCCCTGGAGATCACCGAGACGGACACCGGTGAACACCACTGGCGGGTCACCCGTGACCTGGCGACGAACGTGTCCGTGCTGGAGGTCGCCAACGACCAGGGCGCGTTCGTGATCGAGGAGACCGGCAGCCACATCCGCCGCGCCACGCACGAGTGGTACAGCTTCCGCTGGAACGACGTGAACTCGGTGCGCGGCGAGACCCGCACGCTGCGCCAGATCCGCCGGGGCGACTGGGGCGCGGAGGTCACCACCCGCACGGTGCTGACCTCCACGCCCACGGAGTTCCAGATCGACGCGCAGCTGGACGCCTATGAACTGGACGAGCAGCGGGGCAACCCTCGGGTCTACTCCCAGAACTGGCACCGCGCCATCCCGCGCGACCTGGTGTAGGGCGGTTGCGCGCCGGCGGGTCCCGCCGGCGCGCAGCCAGGGCCACGGAGAGGGACCCGTCACCCGGCGGAGGCCGGGCGGATGCGTCCCGAGGGGGCGGTGGGCGTTTCCCGACGGCGGCGGGAGCCTCAGTTCCGGTCCGCGAGGGTCAGCGCCGCCACCAGCAGGGCCAGGTGGCTCAGGGCCTGGGGCAGGTTGCCGAGAAAGGACAGGTCGTCCGGGTCGATCATCTCGGTGTACAACCCGACGTCGTTGCCGAGGGCCAGCAGCTCGTCCATCAACCGGCCGGCCTCGTCACCCCGGCCCACCAGCGCGAGCGCCGCCACGCACCAGAAACCGCAGGCGGTGAACGTCCCCTCCTCGGCCGCCATGCCGCTGTACCGGTAGAGCAGCGGTCCGCGTCCCAGCTCGGCGCACACGGCGTCGATCGTCCGTGACATCCGTTCACCCGTGTCGAAGCCACTGATCGTGTGCAGCAGCACCGAGGTGTCCAAGGCCTCGGAGCCCGGGTACCAGATGTAGGCTCCGCGCTCCTCGGACCAGCACTCCTGCTCGATCCAGGTGCGGATGCGGTCCCGCTCCGTGCGCCACCGGTGCACGGGCCCGGGCAATGCGTGCCGTTCGGCCAGGGTCACGGCCCGGTCCAGGGCGACCCAGCAGCCCATCGCCGAGCTGGTGTAGCGCCGGTGCTCCGGCAACTCCCACATCCCGGCGTCCGGGGTGCGCCAGATGTCGCACACCGTGTCCGCCAGGTCCGCGAGCATCCGGGACGTGGCCACGTCCAGGACGTTGCCACCCTCGAGGTAGAGGGTCACCATGTCGAACAGGTCGCCGTAGACCCCCAGCTGCAGCTGGTCCGCCGCGCCGTTGCCGGTGACCACCGGGCCGATCCCGCGCCAGCCGGGCACGTGGTGCTCGGCCATCTCGGGGCTGGGCACGGACCCGTCGAGGCGGTTGAGCACGTGCAGGTCCGGGCCCTGCCGCCGGGCCAGCCGCAGCAGCCAGGACACGGCGGCGTGCACGTCCTCCTGTTCGCCCAACCGGAGCAGGGCGTGCAGGGTGTAGGCGGCGTCGCGGATCCAGGCGAAGCGGTAGTCGTAGTTTTTCG
>DATBUG010000406.1:0-3302 GCA_036516315.1 Citricoccus sp. | reverse complement strand
CGTGGTCCTCGTCGTCGGCGCCGCGCTGATGGGCACAGCCCTGTCCGTGCGGGAGTTCATCGCGGAGCGGCCCATCTACCGGCGCGAACGCGCCGTCGGGCTCTCCCCGCCGTCCTACCTGCTCAGCAAGGTCGTGGTCCTCGGCGTGCTGGTCGCGTGCCAGTGCGTCGTCTTCACGCTGCTCGCCCTCCTCGGCCTGCCGGGCCCGGACGACGCCCTGGTGCTGGGGCACGGTCTCGTGGAGATCGCCGTGGCGGTCGCGGCGGTCGGGGTCACGATCTCCATCGCCGCGCTGGCGATCTCCGCCGCCGTCACCTCGGCGGAGCAGACCATGCCCGCGCTCGTCGCAGTGGTGATGGCCCAGCTCATCCTGTGCGGCGGCCTGTTCCCGCTCGCGGGGCGCGAGGGCCTCGAACAGGTGGCCTGGGTGCTGCCGGCCCGGTTCGGCTACGCCGCGACGGCCGCCACGGTGGGCCTCCAGCGGCCCCCCGCGCCGCAGACCGATCCGCTCTTCGACCCCTCGGCCGGTCAGTGGCTCACGGACCTGGGCCTGCTCGGACTCCAGGCGGCGGCGTTCCTCGTCCTGACCGCCTGGACGCTGCACCGGTCCGTGACCCGGAACCCGTGGCGCTGAGCCCGGCCGGTCGCCCACCGGGCTGCCCTGAGGACGGTCCGGGGCCCGCCGTCAGGGGTAGACGGCCTCGGTCCCGGTGCCGCGCTCGATGATCTGCCGCACCACCGCATCCGGCGTGGTGTGCTCCCCCATCCGGTTGGGCTTGCCGGCCCCGTGATAGTCCGAGGACCCGGTGACGAACAGCCCGTGCTGACGGGCGAGCAACCGCAGCCAGCGCCGGCTCTCGTCCGGGTTGTCCCGGTGGTCGGCCTCGACGCCGGCGAGCCCGGCCTCGATCATCTCGGCGAACAGCTCCGTGCCGACCACCCGGCCGCGCATGGAGGCCATGGGGTGGGCGAACACCGGCACTCCCCCGGCCTCGAGGACCAGCCGGACGGCGTCGACCGGGTCCGGGGCGTAGTGCCCGACGTAGTACTTCGAGCGCGGCGTGAGGATCGAGGTGAACGCGGCGGAGCGGTTCTGCACCACGCCGAGCGTCACGAGCGCGTCGGCGATGTGCGGCCGGCCGATGGTGGCGTCCGCGGTGGAGTGCTCCAGCACGTGCTGCCAGGTGATCGGGAAGTCCTCGGCCAGCCGGTCGACCATGCGCTGGGCCCGGGTCAGCCGGGACCGACGGGCCCGTTCGATCTCCGCGCACAGCGCCGGGTCCTCGGGGTCGTGCAGGTAGGACAGCAGGTGCACGCTGATCCCCGTGTCCGAGACGCAGGAGACCTCCATGCCGGGGATGAACACCAGGCCGGAGGCGACGGCCTGGTCGGCCGCCTCCGCCCAGCCGGCGGTGGAGTCGTGGTCCGTCAGGGCCAGGCCCGTCAGTCCGGCCGCCGCGGCCGCACGCACCACGACGGCGGGCGGCTCGGTGCCGTCCGAGACATTGGAGTGCGTGTGCAGGTCGAACGGCATGGCCACCAGCCTAGCCAACGCACCGGTCAGTGCGATGATGGACGCCATGAGTGAAGCACAGTCCCAGCCCCCGGTGACCCCGGACCACGACGCCCAGCCGATCGAGGACCGCGTCAACAACAGGTCCCAGAAGCCGACCTCGCAGGCCTTCAAGGAGTTCATGGGCTCGAACTGGGCCCCGGCCGAGGCACCGCCGGTGCTGCCCGACGCCTCCGCCCCCTTCGCCGCCCAGCGTCGCGCGGCGCTGTCCGCGCAGTACCCGGGCGAACGCCTCGTCGTCCCCGCCGGTCCGCTGAAGGTCCGGTCCAACGACACCGACTACCGGTTCCGCGCCCACTCGGCCTTCGCGCACCTCACCGGCCTGGGCGTGGACCACGAGCCCGACGCGGTACTGGTGATGGAACCCGTGGACCCCGGCACGGGAGACCACGGCACCGACCACGAGGCGACCCTGTACTTCCGGCCGCTGGCCGGCCGCGACTCCGAGGAGTTCTACTCCAACGCCCGCACCGGCGAGTTCTGGATCGGGCCTCGCCCGACCCTGGGCGAGATGCAGGCGCGGACCGGCATCCGGTCCGCCGACCTGTCCGGCCTGGAGGTCGCCGTGACGAAGAACGCCGGGGCCGTGGAGATCGGTGGGGTCCGGATCCGCCTGCTGCGCGGCTCGGACCTGGACGTGGAGGCCCTGGTGGACACCTCGCGCATCAACACCGGCGTGGACCTGGAGGCCTCGGACGGCCTGGACGCCGAGCTCGCAGAGTTCCTCTCGGAGCTGCGCCTGGTCAAGGACGGCTGGGAGGTCGAGGAACTGCGCGGCTCGGTCGCTGCCACCATCGCCGGTTTCGAGGACATCGTCCGGGTCCTGCCCCACGCCGCGGGCCACGAGCGGGGCGAGCGGATCGTCGAGGGCGCGTTCTTCTCCCGGGCCCGGCTGGAGGGCAACGACCTCGGCTATGACACCATCGCGGCCTCCGGCAACAACGCCACCGTGCTGCACTGGATCCGCAACAACGGCGCGGTCCGGGACGGGGACCTGATCCTCGTGGACGCCGGCGTGGAGGCCGACTCCCTCTACACCGCCGACATCACCCGCACCCTGCCGGTCAGCGGCACCTTCACGGACATCCAGCGCCGGATCTACCAGGCGGTCCTGGACGCCGCCGACGCCGCCTTCGCCGTGGTGAAGCCGGGCATCCGGTTCCGGGAGATCCACGAGACGGCCATGCGGGTGCTCGCCGAGCGCCTGCGCGAGTGGGGGCTGCTGCCCGTCCCCGTGGACGAGGCCCTGTCCCCCGAGGGCCAGCACCACCGCCGGTGGATGCCCCACGGCACCAGCCACCACCTCGGGCTCGACGTCCACGACTGCGCGCAGGCCAAACGGGAGCTCTACCTGGACGGGGAGCTGAAGCCGGGCATGGTGTTCACCATCGAGCCGGGCCTGTACTTCAAGGCCGAGGACCTGGCGGTGCCGGAGGAGTACCGCGGCATCGGCGTGCGCATCGAGGACGACATCCTCGTCACCGACGAGGGCGCCGAGAACCTCTCCGCGGCCCTGCCCCGGACCCCGGGCGAGGTCGAGGCCTGGATGGCCCGGCTGCAGCGCTGAGCCCGCCCGGTCAGTCCCGGGGGTCGCGGTCCGGGTCCCCGTGCCCGGACCCGGACTCGGCCTCCGGGTCGTGACCGGCACCGGGCCCGTCCTGGGCCACGGCCCGGTCTCCGTCCTCGGTGCCAGCGGCGTGGCGACCGTAGCCGGGCCGGGCGAAGCTGC
>DATBUG010000405.1:0-4720 GCA_036516315.1 Citricoccus sp. | reverse complement strand
CTGGAGGGCATCGTCGTCGAGCCCCTGCACGGGGTGGACGACCTCGCCGGGGCGATCGCGGACTTCTCGCCCGGGCCCCGGCGCCGGTTGGGCATCCTCGTGGACCACCTGGTCTCCGGGTCCAAGGAGGAGCGGATCGCGGCCGAGGCCATGCGCGTCCCGGGCGCCCGCGGCAACGTGCTGATCGTGGGCCACCCCTACGTGGACGTCTGGCAGGTCATCAAACCCGCCGTCCTGGGCATCCAGGCCTGGCCGGTGGTGCCCCGCGGGCAGGACTGGAAGACCGGCATCCTCAAGGGCCTGGGCTGGCCGCACCGCACCAAGGAGGACGTGGGCCTGGGCTGGAAGCGGTTGCTGTCCCGGGTGAGCACCTATGCGGACCTGGAACCGGCGCTCCTGGGCCGGGTCGAGGAGGTCATCGACTTCCTGACGGCCGTCGACGCCTGAGACCGGCGCGGGGCACGTAGGATGGCCTACGGAATCCGGCGCAGTATCCCCACTCCCGATCCCCACTCCCGAGAGGCAGAAGGACGTGTCACAGCAGCAGCCCAGCGGTCCACACCGCCAACGTCCGGCGATGGCGCCGCGGCGGGACCAGCACCTGCAGGGCTCCCCGGCGCACGCCGAGGCCCTGACGCCGGCGCAGGACCGCCAGTGGGCCACCCTCGCCCACTTCGGCGGGGTCCTGGGCTTCGTGCCCTCGCTGATCATCTACCTGGTCTTCCGGCACCGCGGACCGTTCACGGCGCAGGAGGCCAAGGAGGCGCTGAACTTCACGCTGCCGCCCAGCGTGCTGGCCGTGGTGGCCAACCTGCTGGCCCTCATCCCGGTGGTGGGCGGCGTCTTCGGGATCGTGGCCATGCTCATCTGGTTGTTCATGACGGTCTCCGGACTGGCCGCCGGCATCCAGTGCAACAAGGGCCGGCCGTACCGCTACCCGATGAACCTGCGGTTGATCCAGTAGTCCAGCCGGATCCAGGGGATCCAGTCGTCCGGCCGCGGGTCAGAACCCGACCAGGCGGCGCACGATCGCGTCGTCCAGCAGGCGGCCCTGCAGCGTCGGGACGAGGCGCCCGGCCACGGCCGCACGGCCGTCCAGCAGGCCCTCGGCGATCATCGCCGCGATCTCGGTCCGGGCCCGGGCCCCGCCGTCGGGGGCGGCGTCGAGCACGCTGGTCTCCAGGCCCTCGGCCAGCCGCACGCCGAGCATGACGCGTTCGAGGAACCGCGCCTCGGCGTCGGGCTCCTCCCGGCCGACGGACGGCGAGACCCCCGAGGCCAGGCGCTGGGCATACGCGGCGGGGTGCTTGGCGTTCCAGAACCGGACTCCGGCCACGTGCGAGTGGGCCCCCGGACCGGCGCCCCACCAGTCCTGGTCACGCCAGTAGGCCATGTTGTGCCGGGCGCGGTGCACGCCCCGGTCCTGCGGGTCCAGGGCCCAGTTGGAGATCTCGTACCACCGGTACCCGGCCTCACCGAGCAGCTCGTCGGCCAGCAGGTACTTGTCCGCCTGGTCGTCCGGGTCGACGTCGGCCTGCACGCCACGGCGCACGGCAGCACCGAACTTGGTCCCCTCCTCCACGATCAGCGAGTACGCCGAGACGTGGTCGGGGCGCAGGGCCAGCGCCGCCTCGAGCGTGGTGCGCCAGTCCTCGAGGGACTCCCCCGGCGTGCCGTAGATCAGGTCCAGGGAGACCTCCAGCCCCGCCTCGCGGGCCCACCCGACGGCGGCCGGCACGTTCTCGGGGCGGTGGGTGCGGTCCAGGGTGGCGAGCACGTGCGGCACGGCGGACTGCATGCCGAAGGACACCCGGGTGAAGCCCCCGGCGGCCAGTTCGGCCAGGGACTGCGGAGTCACCGAGTCCGGGTTGGCCTCGGTGGTCACCTCGGCCCCCGGGGCGAGGCCGAACACCCCCCGGGCCCGGCCGAGGATCCCCACGAGGTCGGCCGCGGGCAGCAGGGTCGGGGTGCCGCCGCCGAAGAACACGGTCTCCAGCGGCCGGGCGGGCACCCCCGAGCCGGCGAGGGCACCGGCGGCGAAGTCGAGTTCACCGGCCACCGTGCCGGCGTAGCTCGACCGGGACGCGCCGGGGCCGAGGTCCTGGGCCGTGTAGGTGTTGAAGTCGCAGTACCCGCAGCGGACCTCGCAGAAGGGCACGTGGACGTACAGGCTGAACGTCCGGGGCGTCCCGGACGCGGCGGCCCGGCGGACGGTGCTCGCGGTGTGGGCGGGCAGACGGCCGTCGGCGGGTGCGGGATCTCCCTCGGGGAGGACGGAAGGCAAGCGGTACGGTCCCCTGCTACTTCTTGGCGCCGGACTCGGAGCCGGCGCCCTCGGAGGACAGGGCGGCGATGAACGCCTCCTGCGGCACCTCGACGCGGCCGACCATCTTCATGCGCTTCTTGCCCTCCTTCTGCTTCTCCAGCAGCTTGCGCTTACGCGAGATGTCACCGCCGTAGCACTTGGAGAGCACGTCCTTGCGGATCGCGCGGATGTTCTCGCGGGCGATGATCCGCGAGCCGATGGCGGCCTGGATCGGCACCTCGTACTGCTGCCGGGGGATCAGCTCCTTGAGCTTGCCGGTCATCATCACGCCGTAGGAGTACGCGTTGTCCTTGTGGGTGATGGAGCTGAAGGCGTCCACCTGCTCGCCCTGGAGCAGGATGTCCACCTTGACCAGGTCCGCGACCTGCTCACCGTCGGCCTTCCACTCCAGGGACGCGTAGCCCTTGGTGCGGGACTTCAGCTGGTCGAAGAAGTCGAAGATGATCTCTGCCAGCGGGATCCAGTAGCGGATCTCCACGCGTTCCTCGGAGAGGTAGTCCATGCCCTTCATCTGGCCGCGCTTGCCCTGGCACAGTTCCATGACGGCGCCGATGAACTCGGAGGGCACGATCACGGTGATGGAGGCCATCGGCTCACGGACCTCCTTGATCTTCCCCTCGGGGAACTCGGAGGGGTTGGTCACGGTGACCACCTCTCCGTCCTCGCGGGTGACCTCGTAGACCACGTTCGGCGCGGTGGAGATCAGGGCCAGGTCGAACTCGCGCTCGAGCCGCTCACGGATGATCTCCAGGTGCAGCAGCCCGAGGAAGCCCACGCGGAACCCGAAGCCCAGGGCCACCGAGGTCTCGGGCTCGTAGACGAGGGCGGCGTCGTTGAGCTTGAGCTTGTCCAGCGCGTCGCGCAGCACCGGGTAGTCGGAGCCGTCGATCGGGTAGAGCCCCGAGAAGACCATCGGCTTGGGATCCTCGTAACCGCCGATCCGCTGGTCGGCGGGGCGGGCCGCCGAGGTGACGGTGTCACCGACCTTGGACTGGCGGACGTCCTTCACGCCCGTGATGAGGTAACCCACCTCGCCCACCGCCAGGCCCTTCGAGGGAATGGGCTCGGGCGAGGAGACGCCGATCTCCAGCAGCTCGTGCGTGGCGCCGGTGGACATCATGGTGATCTTCTCCCGCGGGGAGAGCCGGCCGTCGACCACGCGGACGTAGGTGACCACGCCGCGGTAGGTGTCGTAGACGGAGTCGAAGATCATCGCCCGGGCGGGGGCGTCCAGTTCCCCCTCGGGGGCCGGGATCGCCTGGACCACGCGGTCCAGCAGGGCCTCGACGCCGACACCGGTCTTGCCGGAGACGCGCAGCACCTCGTCCGGCTCGCAGCCGATCAGCCCGGCGATCTCCGCTGCGTACTTCTCCGGCTCAGCGGAGGGCAGGTCGATCTTGTTCAGGACCGGGATGATGGCCAGGTCGTTCTCCATGGCCAGGTAGAGGTTGGCCAGTGTCTGCGCCTCGATCCCCTGAGCGGCGTCCACCAGCAGGATGGCGCCCTCGCAGGCGGCCAACGAGCGGGAGACCTCGTAGGTGAAGTCGACGTGCCCGGGGGTGTCGATCATGTTCAGGGCGTAGTCGGTGCCGTCCACGTTCCAGGGCATCCGCACGGCCTGGGACTTGATGGTGATCCCGCGCTCGCGCTCGATGTCCATCCGGTCCAGGTACTGGGCCTTCATGTCGCGGGGCTGGACCACGCCGGTGGACTGCAGCATGCGGTCGGCCAGCGTGGACTTGCCGTGGTCGATGTGCGCGATGATGCAGAAGTTTCGGATCACCGTCGGATCGGTGGCGGCGGGCACCGGGGCGTGGATCGCCATGGGCGACACGGGCATCTTCCTTCGACTCGGCAACGGGGGCGCGCCTGAGGCAGGCGGGACTGGTGACTCATTCTTCCATGGTTCCGCCGTGGACCCGGCACCCCTGCGTTCGGCGCCGGGGTGGGTGGGCCCACGGAGTCCAGCGGGTGCTCGTGATAGACTCTTCAGCTGTGTGTCCGCGCAGGTCGACGGGCACTCCCGGAACGGCTTTCCACGGTATCCCCACGCCGCTCAGTCGCCGGATCCGGGACAATCCCTCACCGACCGAAGTCAGAAGCAACAGAAAGACTCTTACGTGGCCAACATCAAGTCCCAGAAGAAGCGCATTCTCACCAACGAGAAGGCTCGCCAGCGCAACGTCGCCGTGAAGTCCGAGCTGCGCACCGCCATCCGCGCCGTGGACAAGGCCGTCGCCGCCGGTGACCAGGCTGCCGCCACCTCCGCCGTGCAGCTGGCCAGCAAGAAGCTGGACAAGGCCGTCAGCAAGGGCGTCATCCACAAGAACCAGGCTGCCAACCGCAAGTCCGGTATCGCCCAGCGCGTGAACAAGATCAGCGCCTGAGCTGATC
>DATBUG010000404.1:0-1643 GCA_036516315.1 Citricoccus sp. | reverse complement strand
GAGGAGCAGGACCAGCGACTGATGCGGTCCGATGAGCCCGCCGATCCGCTGGGCCAGGGCGGCCAGCCAACGGCCCAGCGGTGAGACCCACCGGGTGAGGTCGCGCCCGCCCACGAAGCGGTCCTGATGCACCTCACCCTCCGGGCCGGTGCGGGTGGGATCATGCGGGTGCGGTGCAGTCATGGGAGTCCGGTACCGCCTCAGGTCGTGGACACGTGCGTGGACCCCTCGGGCCGGGGCACCTCGGAACCCCGGGCGCGGGTTCTCCTGGAACACGAGGCTAGTCTGCCCGGACCGCCCACCCGGTGATGAGGCCGGCGCCACGCACGGTAGATTCGGAACGGGCCGGTAGCGGACACTGCGAGGCCCCGCCCGACTGCGACCACGAGACGAGGACCTGGATGCACCGACTGACGTCCCAGCCCACCGCCGAGCCGTGCACCCGTTTCGAGGGGATGGTGGCCGGATGCTGACCCCCACCGCCCGCGGCCCGCTCAGCGAGTGCGTCCTGGGCGCGATGCGCGCCGGGGACACCACTGCGGTGGCCGGCGCCCCGCAGGCCGGCAGCCCCGAGGACGCCCAGCTGACCCTGTGGGCGCTGTACGAACAGCACTACCGCGGCTTCGAGGACGTGCCCGGTGACCTCGAATGGGACCCGCAGCTGATCACCGTGCGCCGCCGCCTCGAGCAGGACTTCGAGCGCGAGCTGCGGGCACGCATGCCGGCCCCGCCCGAACCGGGTGACTTCACCGAGGACTTCTTCGCCTTCGTCTCCGGCCACGAGGGACCCTCGCTGGCGGCACACGTGCACCGGTCCGCGACGGAGGACCAGGTTCGCGAGTTCCTGCGGCACAAGTCGATCTACCACCTGAAGGAGTCGGACCACACCACCTGGGTCATCCCCCGGTTGTCCGACCGGGTCAAGGCCGCCGTGATGGAGCTGCAGTACGACGAATACGGCGGGGGCAACCCCCACCGCCTGCACGCCCACCTCTTCGCCCAGGGCCTGGCGGCCAGCGGACTGTCCGCCGAGTACGGGGCGTACATCGACGAGGTACCGGTGGAGATCCTCGAGCAGAACAACGTGATGAGCCTGTTCGGGCTGAACCGGCGGCTGCGGGCGGCCTCGCTGGGCTTCCTCGCCGCCTTCGAGGCGACGAGCTCCTCCCCCTCGCGCAAGATCGCCGGGGGCCTGGAGCGCCTGGGCTTCCCACCGGAGATGGTGGAGTACTACACCGAGCACGTCGAGGCGGACGCCGTGCACGAGCAGCTGGCGGTGCGGACCATCTGCGGCGCCCTGCTGGCGGAGGACCCCTCGCTCTACGAGGACATCTACTTCGGGGCATGGACGTCCCTGGACCAGGACGACCGCTACGCCGAGCGCATGCTGGGCGCGTGGGCGGCGTGAGCCAGGACCGCGGCGACGGTCCGGACCGGCAGGCCGCCCCGGGGCACCCGGACGTCATCTTCTGCCCCGGAGGCCCCATCCTGCTGCGGGGCGAGCACGTGATCCAGGACGAGGAGGGCACCGAGTACCGGACCACCCGCCCGGTCAGCGCCGTGTGCCGGTGCGGCGGCTCGGCCATCAAGCCGTGGTGCGACGGCACCCACAAGGTGATGCGCAAGCGCCCCGGACGCTGACC
>DATBUG010000403.1:0-3859 GCA_036516315.1 Citricoccus sp. | reverse complement strand
CGGCGCCGGCCCTGCTGGGGCTCGACGACGACTGGTCCGGCTTCGATGCCCTGCTGGCCTCCGGTGACTCGGGCCTGCCGGCCGCCGTGGTCCGGGCCCGGCGTGCCCACCCGGGGCTGCGCCTGCCGGCCACGGGACGGGTGGTGGACCAGTTGCTGATCGTGGTCCTGGAACAGAAGGTCACCCACGACCAGGCACGGTCCGGGTGGCGGTGGCTGGTGCGCTCGTACGGCGAGCGCCCGCCGGGACCGGCGCCGGAGGGGATGCTGATGGCCCCGACGCCCGAGGCGGTACGCCGGGTCCCGAGCTGGGCGTGGCACGCCGGATGGGTCCAGCCGGCCCAGGCCCGGGCGATGATCCGCGTCGCGGAGCGCGGCTCGGCGCTGGACCGGCTCGGGGCGATGCCCCTGGGCGCCGAGGGCGACCCCTCCTCGGTGGCGTCCCGGCTGTGCACGGTGCCGGGGATCGGCCCCTGGACCGCGGCGGAGACCGTCCAGCGCACCCACGGGGCACCGGACACGGTGGCGGTCGGCGACTACCACCTGGCCCACCACGTGGGCGAGGCACTGACCGGCCGCCGCACGGACGACGCGGGCATGCTCCGCCTGCTGGCCCCCTATGCCGGGCACCGGCAGCGGGTGGTCCGCCTGATCGGCCTGTCCGGCTACCGGTTCAGCCGGTTCGGGCCACGGTTGGCACCGGCGGACCACCGGCGCCGGTAGTCACTGCTGCTGCTGCTCCTGCTGCTCTCGCTGCTCCGAGACCTGCCGGTGCACCTCGTCCATGTCCAGGCCCTTGACCGCGGAGACGAGCTCCTCGAGCTGCGCGGCGTTGATCGCGCCGGGCTGGGCGTAGACCAGGACCTTGTCCCGGAAGGCCATCAGGGTCGGGATGGAGGTGATGTTGGCGGCCGCGGCGAGATTGCGCTCGGCCTCCGTGTCCACCTTGGCGAACACGACGTCCTCGTGCTGGCCGGAGACCTGCTCGTAGACGGGGGCGAACTGCTTGCACGGGCCGCACCAGTCGGCCCAGAAGTCCACCAGGACGATCTCGTTCTCCGTCAGGGTCGTCTCGAAGTCGGCTTCGGTGATGTCGGTAGTAGCCATCCCCTCACCCTAGCGGGGCGGGCCGCGGCCGGCGCTCCGCGTCCACAAGTTGCCAGTGAATGCACAGGGCCTGCCACTCCACAGCGCTCCGCTCCCCGCCGGTCCCCCACGTCCGGTTCCCAGGGCAAGGCCGGGTGGCCCGGACGCGTTCCTACCGTGGTCCCACCGGCCCCGGTCCTCGGGTCCGGGACAGGGAGCCAAGGAGGAGACGATGACGACGACACCGGACCGTGAGCACCGGCGGAAGCGGGGGCCGGCGGGCCCGGGACCGATGGTCCCCGGACGCCGCTCGACCGTGATGGTGGTGGTGGAACGCCCCGACCCGGAGGAGGCGCTGGAGGAGTCCATGGACTGGGTGCAGGCCTTCGAACGGGACTGCGGCCTGGCCCTGGAGCCGGGCGCCACGGAGCTCTATGCCGTGGCCTCGGCCCTGGACCTGAAGGAGAACCTGCGCCCGCCCCGGGACGGGGCGGTGGCCGAGCACCTGGACTTCATCTGCGTGGGCGGCCGGTGGCTCGATCCGGGGACCTGCCCACCGGCCCCTCCGGACTCCAACGGTGCTCCGGCCTGGGCGTGGGCCTACTACCAGGCGGTGATGGGCGCCCCGGACGACGCCTTCTGCAGCATCTGGGACGTGCTCCCACTGCCCGCCGCGGCCTGAGGTCCTCGCGCCCGGGCACGCGGCCTGCGCCCGGCGGGCCGGCCCCTGCGACGGCGCCGTTACCCGGCCTCGGCGCGCTGGTGGCGCCGGAGCATCCACGCGTCCAGCACCACGAGGGTGGCCACGACGGCGAAACCGGCCACGGCGAGCGCCACGGCCGGGCCGAGGTCCCCCTGGGGCCCGTACAGGACCCGCAGTTCGTCCTGCCAGGGCCACAGCACCCGCAGGCCGCCGACCATGACACCGGTCAGGACCATCAGGGTGAGGGTGTGCCAGTGCTGCAGGAGCCAGCGCAGCAGCTTCACCACCACGGCCAGGCCGAGCACCATGCCCAGGGCGAAGAGCGCCAGGTAGGCCACGTCCCGTTCGTCCACGGCACGCAGCGTCGGTTCGTAGAGGCCGAAGGTCAGCAGCAGGAAGGACCCGGACAGCCCCGGCAGCACCAGCGCGGAGACCGCCACGGCGGCGGCCGGCACCACCACGACCGGATGGGCCGTCACCGACGTCGGTGGGAGCGAGACCAGCGCGAAGGTGCCCGCCGCGGCCGCCAACCCCGCGGCGACGTGCCAGGGCCGCAGGCGCAGGTGCGAGATGTCCTCGTCGACGGCCGCGAGGGACCGCCGGTGGGCCAGGTCGTGGAGCACCATGCGCACGGGGACCGCGACGGAGGCCAGGACCATGCCGAAGAACAGGGCACGCGTGTGGACCGGGTAGGACTCGACGGCCCCGGCCACCGGACCGGCGGCCGTGAACACGGCCAGCACCATGCCCAGCATCACGGGCACCACCACGCCCCACCGGACCAGGCGCAGCTGCTCGCGCACCCGCGGCCCGCGCGCGGGCCCGGTCACGGCGATGCGCAGGGCGGAGAGCAGGTGGGCGGCGGAGTCGATCAGGTCGTGGTAGATGCCCACCACCAGGGCCACCGTGCCCCCGGAGACCCCCGGCACCGTCTCCACGGCCCCGATCAGGGCACCGCGCACCAGGTTGCCGGCGGTGGAGGTCTTCCGGTGCTTCGCGCCGGGCGCGTGCTCGGGCTCTGCCGCGAGGACTGCGCCGGGATCAGCGCCGGGTGGGATATCGGGCTCGGCGTCGGGTCGAGCGTGCTGGGGCATGGGGTGCGGTCCTCCCGGGGTGTCGTCGGTCACCGGACCCCTCAGTCGCCCTTGACGTTGACGATCTGGCGCAGCGTGTGGCGCACGGACACGAGGTCCGCGGAGTCGGCCATGATGCGGTCGATCGGCTTGTAGGCCGCCGGGATCTCGTCCAGGAAGGCGTCGGTGTCCCGGTACTCGATCCCGGCCATGGCCTCGCGCAACTGGTCACGCGTGAACGTCTTGCGTGCGGCCGTCCGCGAGTACAGACGCCCGGCTCCGTGCGGCGAGGAGTCCAGGGCCAGCTTATGGCCCAGGCCGGTGACCACGTACGAGGCCGTGCCCATGGACCCGGGGATCAGTCCCGCCTCCCCCGCCCGGGCCCTGATCGCACCCTTGCGGGAGACCCAGACCTGGCGGCCGACGTGGTGCTCGGACTCGGTGAAGTTGTGGTGGCAGTTGATCCGTTCCTGTTCCTGCACCAGCATCCCGGTCCACTCCGAGACCTGGCGCAGCACGCGGTCCATCATCTCCTCGCGGTTGAGCAGGGCGAAGTGTTGGGCCCAGCGCAGTTCGCGGATGTACCGGTCGAACTCCTCGGTGCCCTCCTCGAGGTAGGCCAGGTCCGGGTGCGGCAGGCTCACCCCGGAGCGCCGGGCCAGCCCGGCGGCCACCTGGATGTGGTGCTGGGCGATGCGGTTGCCGATCCCCCGGGAGCCGGAGTGCAGGAAGGCCCAGACCCGGTCCTGCTCGTCCAGGCAGAGCTCGATGAAGTGGTTCCCGGAGCCCAGCGAACCCAGTTGGAGCTCCCAGTTGCGCGCATAGGTGGCCGGGTCCAGGTCCACCTCGGCGGCACGCTCGGCCAGCTCGTCCAGTCGCGGGGCCGCTGTCGCGCTCACGGTGCGGTTGTGGTGGCCCGCGCTGAGCGGCACGGCCCGCTCGATCGCGCGCCGCACGGCAGACCGGTCCCGCGGGAGCTCGGCGGCGGTGAACTGGGT
>DATBUG010000402.1:0-7193 GCA_036516315.1 Citricoccus sp. | reverse complement strand
AGGTCGAGTCCGTGCTGCACGCCCACCCCCAGGTGTCCGACGTGGCCGTGGTGGGGGTGCAGGACGACAAGTGGGGCGAACGCCCGGTGGCGTTCGTGGTCCTGGAGGCCGGTGCCACGGTGACCGCGGACGAGTTGCGGGCCCACTGCAAGCAGGGGCTGGCCGGGTTCAAGGTGCCGGATCGGGTGCAGTTCGTCGAGGAACTGCCGCGCACGGCCACGGGCAAGATCCGCAAGAACACCCTGCGGGCGCTCCAGGACGAGGGGGACACCACCCCGGTGGCCTGACCCTTCTCCGCGGTCCCGGGATGTGCCCACACTGGTGGGCATGGCCCACCCGGTGATGTACGACGACGCCGACCCGCACTACCAGCGCGTGCGCGCCCTGGCGCTGGCCCTGCCGGGGTCAGAGATGAAGGTCTCCCACGGCCGCCCGGCGTTCTTCACGACGAAGGTGTTCGCTTACTACGGCGGCACCGTCAAGGGGCCGCCGGGGTCCGGCGGCGCCGGACACGTGGAGCATCCGGCGTCCGTCCTCGTGCTGCCCGACGAAGCGGAGGCCCGCTTCCTGGACCAGGACCCGCGCGCCTTCCGCCCGGCGTACCTGGGCGTCCATGGGTGGTACGGGATCGACGTGGACGGCCTGGACCCGGCGGCGGAGCGGGGGTGGGACGAGGTGGCCGAGTGGCTGCAGTCCAGTTACCGGCTCACCGCCCCGGGCCGGCTCGTCCGTGCCCTCGATGCCGCGACGGAGGCATCGGCAGACACACCGGCAGACACGCCGGCAGACGTCCGGGAGACCCGCCGCGCCCGCTGACGGACGCGTCCCGGCGTCACGGAACGTCATGCCCGCCTCCGCCGGCCCCGGGGCGTCGCCTGCATGACGCCGGGTGTCGTCACGTGGTCCTCACATGACACCTCGCCTTGCGGCCGGCGCGCGTGCCGTGCCTAGGCTGGGGCGCAGAATCACGAGATCCGGTGCGAAGCCCTGGCTGGCCGGACGGCAACCCTCTCGCTGTAGTGGGGTGCTCCAGGTGATGATTCGGCCCGCAGCCCACCGCTGCGGGCAAGTACGGCACGACGGGGGACCGGCACGCCCGCCACGGACGCGGTCGGCCTCGCCCCGGCCCCTCGGTGCCGCCGATGACCGAAAGGCACCATCGTGACCCACACCGTCACCACAGGACATCAAGCCTCACCCGCACCGCCCGCACCGCGCGGAGACCACGCCGGGCCCGTCCTGCCCAGCTTCGACCAGTTGCGGGCGGCCACCTCCGCGGCCCCGCCCACGGACGCCCAGCTGCGCGCGCACTTCACCCCCGTCTTCGAGCGGATCGCCGCGGGTGCCGCCCAACGCGAACTCGACCACGAACTGGCGTACGACGCCGTCGAGCTCCTGCGCGCCTCCGGCTTCACCCGCGTGCGGCTGGCGCGCGAGCACGGGGGGATCGGCGCGAGCCTGCCCCAGCTGGCCGGGCTGCTGGTGGACCTCGCGGCCGCGGACTCCAACCTGCCCCAGGCCCTGCACGGGCACTTCATGTTCACCGAGCAGCACCAGGGCCAGTCCCAGGGCGCCGTCTCCGAGTGGTGGCTCGCCGAGGTCGCCGCCGGCCGGATCTTCGGCAACGCCCTCGTCGAGCTGCCGCCCGCGGCCGGCCGGCGCCCGGTGCTCTGGGCCGACGCGGACCCGGACACCGCGCAGGCGGCCTCCGTCACCGGGGACACCGAGATCGCCCAGCTCACCGGGGACAAGTACTACTCCACCGGCGCCGTCTTCGCCGACCACCTGCTCGTCTCGGCCACCCGGCCCGGCCGTGAGGACGACGGTCCGGTCTTCGCGATCATCGACGCCCGGGACCCCGGCGTAAGCCGGATCGACGACTGGAACGGCTTCGGGCAGCGGCTCACCGCCTCCGGCACCACCACCCTGGACGCCGTCCCGGTCCGCGCCCACCGGACCCAGGAGTTCAACGTCCCCACCGGCGTGCTCGCCTACACCGTGCTGTGGGTCGTGCTCGCCGCGACACAGGCTGGGATCGGTGCGGCGGCCCTGGAGGAGATCACCCGGTTCGTGCGCGCCCGCAGACGCACCTACGACCACGCCACCGTGGAGACCCCGGCACAGGACCCGCTGGTGCACCAGGTCATCGGCTCCGTCTCGGCCAAGGTCTCCGCCGCCCGCCACATCGTCACCTCGGCCGCGGCCGTGGTGGAGGAGTCCTACCGGCAGGTGCGCGGCCGCCTGGACCTGGAGGACCCGGTCGTCGTGGAGGCCCACACCCGGGCCAACGTCGCGCTGTCCGAGGCCACCCTCGTGGTCTCCGAGCTGGTCCTCGAGGCCACCAACCAGATCTTCGAGACCGGCGGGGCCTCCGCCACGGACGCGGCCCGCCAGCTGCACCGGCACTGGCTGAATGCACGCACCGTCGCCAGCCACACCCCGCTGGTCTACCGCGCCCGGGCCGTCGGTGACTTCCGGCTCCACGGGACGGTGCCGCCGTTCCACTCCACCGCCCGGAACTCCGATCCCAGCCCAGGCACCACTCCGGACACCATCCCAGACGCCGCCCCCACCACCGAAGGAGCACGATGACCACGACGTCCACCACCGCCACGGGTACCGGCCCCACCGCGCCGGCCGACGGCCGCATCCCCACCGGGCAGCGCCTGGCCAGGGTCCGCGAGCGCCTGACGCCGGTGTTCCGTTCCATCGCCGAGAGCGCGACCGAGCGGGAGTCCGGCCGTGTCATCGACCGCGATGCCGTGCGCCGGCTCGCCGAGGCCGGCTTTACCTCCCTGCGCGTCCCGGTGGAGTACGGGGGTGCGGGCCTGAGCTTCGCCGAGTCGGCCGGCCTCATCGTGGAGCTGGCCGCCGCCGATTCCAACCTCACCCAGGCCCTGCGGGCCCACCTGATCAACCAGGAGAACGTCCTGGGCCACCCGGACGCGGACTTCCGCGAGCGCTGGCTGCGGCGGCTGGGCGCTGGAGAGGTCGTCGGCAACGCGATCACCGAGGTGAACAACGCCCTGGGGGAGGGCACCACGCGCCTGGCGCAGGACGCCGAAGGCACCTGGCGGCTCAACGGCACCAAGTTCTACTCCACGGGCGCCCTCTACGCCGACTGGATCATCGTCGCGGCCGTGGACGCCCGGGGCGAGGAGATCGCCGCCACCGTCCGCGCCGATGCCCCCGGGGTGACGCGCCTGGACGACTGGGACGGCTTCGGCCAGCAGCTCACGGCCTCCGGCACCACGGTCTTCGAGGACACCCCGGTGGACCCCCAGGAGGTGTATGCCTCCGGGCTGGACGACGGCACGCGCGTGGCCACCGGGCAGGCGGCCTGGCAGTTCTTGCACCTGGCCACGCTGACGGGGATCGCCGAGGCGATCGTGCGCGACGCCGGCGACTTCGTCCGCAGTCGCCGGCGGTCCTTCAGCCACGCGGCCGCCGAACTGCCCCGCGATGACGCCCAGGTGCTGCAGGTCGTCGGCGAGCTGTCCTCGGCCGCCTTCTCCGCCCGTGCCGCGCTGGACGCGGTGGTCCGTGGCCTGGGAGAGGTCCTGGACCGCGAGGCCTCCGGCCAGGTGTTGCCGGAGGAGGACGTCAATGCCCTGTACGTCCTCGTCTACCAGGCCCAGCAGGTCATCGCGAAGACCGTGCTGACCGCGGCCACCCAGTTGTTCGAGGTCGGCGGGGCCTCCGCCACGAGCCTGTCCCGGCGCCTGGACCGGCACTGGCGCAACGCCCGCGTGCTCGCCAGCCACAACCCGCTGATCTACCGGGCCCGGATCATCGGTGAGTGGGAGGTCAACGCCACCCCGCCCTCGCGGTCCTACCGCATCGGCTCCGCCTGAGCCGAGGCGCCCTGAGGCGCGCCTGAGCCGTGGTGGCTCGGGTGGCCCTCCGTGCCACATCCCGTCAGCCCCCGCCGTGCCCGTCCGGCGGGGGCTGACGTGTGCCCGGAGGGGATTGGTGCATGCCGGGACCGGTGCTCGGTGGCCACCATCCGGCCGTGTCCCCACCCGATGACCTGCGACCGATTCCGTTTCGGGGAGGAGGAGTTCCGGATGACCGCGTGTGACCGCGTGTGACGCGAGTCCGGCCCGGAAGGGGCGTGCGCGCTGCCGTCCGCTCCCGGGATGACGCGGGATGACCCGGAGGTGATGCTTCGCTGGCCGTGGGCCGGAACGGCGTCCTACGCTCGGTGACGGAATCACGAGATCCGGCCATAAGCCCTGGCTGACCGGACAGCAACCCTCTCGCTGTAGTGGGGTGCTCCAGGTGAGGATTCGACCGGCACGAGACCGTGACCGGTAAGTACGGCACCCCGACCGGTGCGCACCGTACCCGCCTCCGCGCGGGCTCCGGTGCCGTGTCCGGCGATCCCCGGAGTGCCCTGACCGGGAAGAGACACCATGGCCCAGACCGCCCCCCGCCCCCTGCACTTCAACGCCTTCGTCATGAACACCACCAGCCACATCCACCACGGCCAGTGGCGGAGGCCGGACGCGGCCCAGACCGAGTTTGCGGACGTCAGCACGTGGATCGACCTGGCGAAGACCCTCGAAGCCGCCACATTCGACGCGATGTTCTTCGCCGACGTCGTGGGTCACTACGGCGACGCCGACGCCGACTTCTCGGTGTACGTCAACGAGGGGCTGCAGATCCCGTCCAACGACCCCACCGTGCTGCTCGGCGCCCTCGCGGTGGTGACCCGGGAGATCGGCCTGGCCACCACCTCGAACGTCTTCCAGGCCCACCCGTTCCAGTTCGCCCGCCAGCTCTCCACGCTGGACCACATCTCCAACGGCCGGATCGCGTGGAACATCGTCACCGGCACCCAGGACAACGGCTCGCGGAACTTCGGCCTGTCCCGGCTGACCGACCACGCCGAGCGCTACGCCTGGGCCGAGGAGTACGTGGACGTGGCCTACAAGCTCTGGGAGGGGTCCTGGGACGAGGGGGCGGTCCTCAAGGACCGGGCCGGCTCGCGCTACTCGGACCCGGCGAAGGTGCACAAGATCCACCACGTGGGACCCCGCTACTCGGTGGAGGGTCCGCACCTGCCGGCCCCGTCCCCGCAGCGCACGCCGTTGCTCTACCAGGCCGGGTCCTCCGTCTCCGGGCGCGACTTCGCCGCCCGCAACGCCGAGGCCGTGTTCCTCATCGCCTCCTCGCCGGACATCGCGCGCCAGCAGATCGAGGACACCCGCCGCCGCGCGGTCGAGGCCGGGCGCGCCCCCGGGGACCTCAAGTTCTTCCAGGGGCTGAGCTTCGTCATCGGGGACACCGAAGAGGAGGCCCGGCGCACGCTCGCCGAGTACGAGGAGTACGCCTCCGTAGACGGTTACCTGGCCCATGCCGCCCTGGTGGACCCGGACGGCCGCGTGTACCCGCCCCACACGCCGCTGAAGGACCTGCGCACGAACACCCAGAAGGGGTTCGCCGAATGGACCTCCAAGGCCATCACCGACCGCGAGCCGACGGTCGCGGACGTGGCCTGGCGCAGTCACCGCAACAACCGCGTGGTCGGCACCCCGGAGCAGATCGCCGACCGCCTCCAGGAGTGGCAGGACGCCGGCGTGGACGGCATCAACGTCATCAACTGGGTCATCCCCGGTTCGTTCGAGCAGTTCGCGGACCGGGTGCTGCCCGTGCTGCGTGAGCGCGGCCTGGCCCAGTCCGAGTACGCGCCCGGGACGCTGCGGCAGAAGCTGTTCGGCCGGGACCGCCTGCCCGAGACCCACCCCGCGGCCCGCTACCGCGGTGCCTTCGCCGCGGTGCCCGCCGGCGCCTGAACCCCCACCAGTTGCCCGCCGCTCCCCGGCGAAAGGACCCCCCATGACCACCTCACCTTCCCCGAGCGCGCCCGGAATCCGGCGCCGCCGGGCCGCCGTCGCCGTCCTCGCAGCGACCACGCTGGCCCTTACCTCGTGCGCCACCGGAACCGCCACGGGACCCGGCGACGGTGCCCAGTCCGCAGCCCTGACCGGCACGAGCGGTGAGCGCCCCCTCCAGGGCGGAGTCATCGAGTACGGCCACCTCCAGGAACCCAACTGCATCTACGGCGGATGGATCCAGGAGAACTTCACCGCCCGCCAGGTGCTGGACAACCTGGTCTCCCACACCGAGGACGGCTCGGTCGTGCCCTGGATCGCCACCGACTGGGACGTCTCGGATGACGGGCTGGCCTGGACCCTGGCCCTGCGCCAGGACGTCACGTTCACGGACGGCACCGCACTGGACGCACAGGCCGTGGCGTACAACTTCGACTACTGGCTCGACGGCGGCAACGGCACGGCCGCCGCCCACCTCGGCGGGTTCTACGACCACGCCGAGGTACTCGACGAGCACACCGTGCGGATCCACCTCTCCGCCCCGTTCGCCCCCTTCCTGACCACCCTCTCCCAGTCCTACTTCGGCCTGCAGTCACCCACGGCCCTGCGGACGCGGACGGACGAGGAGAACTGCACGGCACCCATCGGCTCTGGACCGTTCACCGTCAAGGACTGGAGACGGGGGGAGTACATCGAGTTCGAGCGCAACGACGACTACGACTGGGCCCCCCGGAACGCCCGCCACCAGGGACCGGCGCATGTGGAGGGCATCCGGTGGAACATCGTCCCGGACAACACCTCGCGCTACGGGGCACTGCTGTCCGGGGAGATGGACGCGATCGGCGAGGTCCCGGCCGTGAACATCGCCCAGGCCCGGCAGGACTACGACTTCACGCAGTACATCACCCCGGGCCGGCCCGTGGTGATGAACCTGAACACCCAGCGCGGCGTCTTCACGGACCAGCGCGTCCGCCAGGCCCTGAGCTTCGCCACGGACCGGGAGGCCAACGTCGAGTCGGCCTTCCTCGGGACCGTGCCGTTCGAGCCCAGCGGTTACCTGTCCCAGAGCACCCCGGACTACGACCGGGACGCCGCCACCGAGTACCCCTTCGACCTGGACCGGGCCAATGCGCTGCTGGACCAGGCGGGGTGGACGGGCCGGGACGCCGACGGCACCCGGACCAAGGACGGTGAGCGCCTCGAGGCGCTCGTCGTGTACGGGCTCAACAGCATCATCACCCCGGACGGGAACACGGTGATCCAGAACTTCCAGGAACAGGCCCGCGCCGCCGGCTTCGACCTCCGGTTGCGGCCGGGCACCCCGTCCGAGTTCTTCGGCGGCGCGTTCTCCACCCC
>DATBUG010000401.1:0-10799 GCA_036516315.1 Citricoccus sp. | reverse complement strand
GTTCCTGTTCTACTCGGGCTTCTACCTGCCGATGTACTGGTCCTCCCGGGCCAAGCTGACCAACACCGCGGACCTGATCCGGCTGATCATCCGGGACGAGGCCGTGCACGGGTACTACATCGGCTACAAGTACCAGCGCGGGCTGGAGTCCCAGTCCGCCGAGCGCCAGCAGCAGCTCAAGGACTACACCTTCGAGCTGCTGTTCGAGCTGTACGAGAACGAGGTCCAGTACACGCACGACCTCTACGACTCCGTGGGGCTGGCCGAGGACGTCAAGAAGTTCCTGCACTACAACGCCAACAAGGCCCTGATGAACCTGGGCTACGAGGGCATGTTCCCGTCCAGCGTCACGGACGTGAACCCGGCGATCCTCTCCGCGCTGTCCCCGAACGCGGACGAGAACCATGACTTCTTCTCCGGTTCCGGCTCCTCCTACGTCATCGGCAAGGCGGAGAACACCGAGGACGAGGACTGGGACTTCTGATCCGTTGCATGAGACGGGTGCTGGCCGGCTGCCGGTGAGCGCCGACCACACCACACACTGACCACACACCACGGCCCCGGGCTCGCGTCATGCGAGCCGGGGCCGTGGTGTGCGGCGAGGTTCCGTGCCTCAGGCGTGGGCGGCGGGGGTGGCTCGCTTCTTCCGTCGCTCCATGCTCGACACCTTCCGGGCCGGCGGATGATGAGTGTGGCGGCCACGATTCCACCGTGACGGGAGTCGTGCTCAGCGACGATCGTCCAGGTCGGACGACACCTTTGGGCCCTCTCGGCCCTTGTCCACCCACGGAGGGGAGAGCAGTCACGATCAACGGTGAACAGGCCAGCAGAAGCGCGGTTGCATCCTGTCGGTGGTGCCCGCAGGTGTCGCGGCGTACGCGGGTGTTCCACCCCCTCGGGCGAGACCGTCCCCGACGTCGGCTCCACGCTGGTGGCCGGGTCGCGGGCCCTGATCCGCGAGCTCGTGCGGACCCCGCGCCTGGAAGCGCTGCCCCCGCGAACGGGCGACAACCCGGCCTCGGACGGGGACATGCTCAGCGCTCCTGAGTGAGGTCACCGTCTGCGGGCCATCGAAAAGCCCTACACCTCGGCAGTGGATTCCACTGGGCCGGACGCCTTCCTGACGAGTTCGGCGATCTGCTGCTCATCCGCGGCACTGAGGGGGCCCGTGATCGCGTACGACGTCGGCCACATCACCCCGTCATCGAGATGCGCCGCCTCCTCGAACCCCAGGGTGTTGTAGCGCGTGCCGTACTTGGCGGCGGAGTGGAAGAACACCACCACTTTGCCGGCGGCGTTCGTCCAGGCCGGCTGTCCGTACCACGTCTTCGGACGGAGGTCCGGCGCGACCTCGGAGACGATGATGTGGATGCGTTCGGCGATGATCCGCTGATCGTCCGGCATGTCCTGGATGCTCTTCAGCAAGTCCTCCAGCGCAGCGGCCGCCTTCTTGCCTCCCTTCTCAGCGCGTAGTTCCGCGGCCCGCTCCTTGATCGCAGCGAGCTCGACGTCAGTGAATCCACCGGATGCGTGGTGCGCCATCAGAAGTCCTCTCGTGAATGCTCGCGCCCACGATAACGCGCGGGCACGGGGTTACGTCGTCAGTCACGCACCGCGGCGATCGCCTCGACCTCGACGAGCTGCTCGTCGTAGCCGAGGACGGTGACGCCAAGGAGTGTGCTGGGCACGTCGTGGTCACCGAAGGCATCCCGGACGACGTTCCAGGCGGTGACCAGGTCTGATTGCTTCGTTGAGGCGACCAGCACGCGAGTGCTGATGACGTCCTCCAGCCTCGCTCCGGCCTCCGAGAGTGCCGTGCTCATGTTCGCGATGCATTGGGCGGCCTGCGCGGCATAGTCACCGGGCGCCACGGTCGATCCATCCACACGGAGGGGGCAGGCTCCGGCGAGGAAGACCAGCCGGGCGTCGGCGGGTGCCGTCGCGGCGTAGGCGTACTCGGCGACATCGGAGAGCGCACTGGAACGGATGAGGGTGACAGCTGTCGGCATGCGATGACTCCCGATCGTGTGGCAGACGTGGCGGCCCAGTCTCCCAGATCAATTCCCACCCACGGGAAAGCCCACAGGTGCCCGTTGTCACTCGTGCCGTGCCCGAACCGTTGACGGTCTTTCCGGCGCGGAGGAATATCATCCGTGCCATGCCGCTTCGTCGGGTGTGAGCGGTTGTTGCCGTCGTCGTCATCGTCCTCTTCGGCAGGACGGTGCTGGGTCTGCCCTGGTGATCGTTCCTGAGCGCTGGCGCCTGGTGCAGGCCATCCACCACAGACTCTTCCACGACGCCTCAGCGGATCGACATGCTCCGTTCCGATCGGACAGAACGACAGGGTCGGCTCTCCTCGCGGGCGTCAACGGCGAGGAGCGAACCATGACTGTTCTTGACCCGGATCTCCGGTCCTCGGAATCCTTGCACGGGGCGGTGCTGATGCCAGGCACGCCGCACTATGACGAGGCCCGCACCGTCTTCAACGGCATGATCGACCGGCATCCTGCCATGATCGCGCGCTGTTCGGACAGTGCGGATGTGGTGGCTGCCCTGGGCTACGCGCGGGCGCGGGGGTTGGAGGTCACCGTCTACGGCGGCGGCCACGCCGTCACCGGATCGGCTGTCGCCGATGGCGCGGTCTGCATCGATCTGCGCGGCATGAAATCCATTGACATCGATGCCTCAACCGCGGTGGCGCGGGTGGGCGGTGGTTGCACCTGGGGAGAACTCGATGACGCTGGCCAAGCGCAGGGGCTGGCGGTCACCGGGGGCAGGGTCTCGCACACCGGGGTCGGTGGACTGGCCCTCGGCAGCGGTAGCGGCTGGCTGGAGCGCAAGTTCGGGTTCACCTGTGACAACCTTCTGGAAGCCGAAGTCGTGACGGCCGACGGCCGGACCGTGACCGCCTCCGCCCGGGAGAACCCCGACCTGTTCTGGGGCTTACGCGGCGGCGGCGGGAACTTCGGGATCGTCACCCGCTTCACCTTGCGCATGCACCCCGTGGGCCCACAGGTGCTCGGCGGGATGCTGTTGTACCCCGCCGAGATGAGCGCCGTCGTCTTGAGGTTCTGGCGCGACTTCATCCTCACCGCACCGGATGAGGTGGGCGGTGCGGTGGGACTGCTCACGGCCCCGCCGCTGGAGTTCGTGCCGGCACCGTTGCGTGGGCAGCGCGTCGTCGCCGTCATCCCGTTCTACGTCGGGGACCTGGCAGAGGGCCGACGCGCGCTCACACCACTGGTGGAGTTCGGACCGCCGGCAGCCGATCTCGTCCAGCCAATGCCGTACACCGCCATGCAGCAGCTCATCGATGCGGGGAACCTCAAGGGACTGTCCAACTACTGGCGGGCGGACTTCTACGACTCCCTGCCGGATGAAGCCGTGGACACCCTGGTCGACATCGCCAACAGGTCCGTCTCACCGCTGAGCCAGATCATCGTCTTCCCCGGAGGCGGTGCGGCCTCGCGCGTGCCCGAGGACTCGACGGCCTTCAGCACCCGGAGCGCCAGTTTCAACATCCATTACCTGTCCATGTGGGCCGATCCGGCCGAGACCGAGGCCAACATCGCCTACACACGCGAGGCCGACGCGACGATGAAGCGGTGGGCCGCCGGCCGGGTGTACCTGAACTTCATCGGCGACGAGGGCCCCCAGCGGATCGAGGAGGCGTTCGGCCCGGAGAGGTTCCTTCGCCTGCGGCAGCTGAAGAGCACGTGGGACCCGGACAACGTCTTCCACCACAACCACAACATTCCGCCGCTGGGTTGAGGGAGGAGACCGGGGTTACCGGCGTCGCCAGGTTCCGGTCGGTGGGTTCCGGCGTCAGAGCCTTCGGGCTTCGCGCACATTGCGCACACCGGCCAAGAACAGCGCCAGGGGCACCAGGAGGGGCACCGCCGTGAAGATCAGCACCAGCATGGCCCCTCGGGGTAGTCCCTGGGCACCGGTTTCCATGTACTCCTCGACCAGGACGAACCGTTCGGGATCCACCGGGTCTGCATACACCGTGAGGACCTGGCCCTGGGTCCAGGCCGGGTCCGGGTAGTGCCCCTGGGGCAGGAAGGAGCTCGAGACCTCTCTGGAGTGGGTGATCTCCCCGTGCAGGACCTGGTCTCGGACGACGTATTCCAGCGTCGCCGTCGTCTGCGTGCTGTATTTCACCTCCGCCCTCCGGGGCCTGCGCGTGGAGTGCTCCACCGAGACGGGGCCGACGACGCCGGTGGTGTGCACTCCGGAGCTCTTCAGATCGTTGTAACGGATCTGCTCGCCGTACTGGAGGGTGAAATGCACGCCGCCTATCCCGAGGATCACGGCCGCCAGCGCCAGCCCGATCCAGCGGAAGACGCCTGTTCTGCGGGCTATGCGCCGGTTGTCCCAACCCGGGGCGAAGTAACCGGTGCCGTGGCCGTCGTTGACGTACCACTTCGTCGTCCTGCTCATCTCGAGGGCAAAACGACTCCTGGAGACGTTGGGGGATCGCGTCCAGCCTGGGGGAGGGACGAACCCGGGTGGCGCATCGTCCCCGGGCGGCGACGGTGGGTCTGTCTGGCAGTCTGACGCTCCGCTCACGGTTGGCAGGCCCTGACCCTGAAGCGGTCGGCTTGCCGCCGCCGTCTCGACCACCAGGGCGTCAGCGTGGCAACGGACCGTTCAGGCCTGGCCACGCCACCGTGCACGATCGCGTCTGGCCGATGGAACAACGGCGGATACGCCGACCGACTCGATGGAAGGAAAAGCTGGGTCACCCGCCGATTCTCACAGCACGCGTACCGCGACACGCCGAGGCGACCACCGCCGACTGTCACGGACACGCAGATGCCAGCCGGGCCGATGAGACCTCGCCCGGGACATCTTCGGACGCATGCGTGACTCAGTCCTGAACCGGCTGTCGGTGTGGGGACCGGCGCCGGACGCTCATCAGCGCGCTGGCGAGATAGCAGACACCCGCCAGGAGCAGCAGCACGCCACCCAGGGTGCTGCGGGGGATGACGATATCCCCGATCAACAGTCCGGTCCCGATACACGCGATGGCAATGCCGATCAGGCACGCTTGGACGGTCTCAACCAGGGAGGTTCTTCCAGTGCTCATGCACCCACCCTGCCTGACGAGGACCCCCGTGCGCGCAGGTCCGCTCCTGATCCTCCCGCCCCAGCACCGCGGTTACCGCCGGGCCGCGTCGACCCGGGCCAGGAGCGAGCGCGATTCCTCGAGGAAGATCTCTGGCCGCTCCAGCTGTGCCCAGTGGCCGCAATCCGGGACGATGACCAGCGTTGCGTCTGGCATGAGCCCGGCGGCGCGCCGGGAGTCGGCGGTGTCCACCAGGACGTCCTCGGCGCCGTGGACGATCAGCGTGGGCACCGTGATGCGGCAGAGGTGCTGGGTCACGTCCTGGCGCATCCTCCTCCAGCCGATGGTGGCCTGGTTGTAACGGCCGTAGGCAATCCCGGCGCGCGGGTGCTTCGCCTCCGCGATGAACTCGTTGAGCACCTGCTCGGGGATGGCGTCCCGGTCGTGGACGAATCGCTGCAGCGCGGCGCCCGCGAACCGGTTGGCGAGGCGCGTCGCCGGAAGGAAAATCCGGTCCGGCAGTCGAGTGGCGGCCCAGGCCAGCGTGTGGGTCAGCCGGCTCTTCACGACGGGCGTCAGCCCCCCGGGGCCGACGAGGACGAGCCCGGCGACGAGGGCGGGCCGGGCCAGGGCCAGATGGAGGGCCACGTCGCCGCCCATGGAGCAGCCGAACACCACCGCGGGTTCAATCCCGAGGGCGTCCATGACATCCGCGACCACGGCAGCCATCCGGTCGGGTCCGCCGACGGGCGGGGCCTCGATGCTCCCGCCGAACCCGGGCAGGTCGACCGCGACCACCGGGCGTTCGGATCCGAGTGCGCCGAAGAGGTGGAACCAGGAGATGGCCGAGGTGTCATACCCGCCGCCGTGGACCAGCAGGGCGGGCACAGCCCCGTCCTGTCCAGTGCCCGCACGCAGGATGCGCACGCGTCCGTGGACGCTGACGAAGTCCTCCCGTGCACCGGGCGGAATGAGTCGGGTCGCCACAGCCTCTCCTTGCTGTCCCGCACCGTCACCACACGTCGGACACTGCCGGGCGGACACGGCAGAGGCGGTGGCCTCGGCCACCGCCTCTGTGCAGATCGTCTTGAGATGGGCCCGTATCCCCCCGGGCTTCGTCCATCCGATGATCCGCGTGCACCGTCTCAATGGGCACCTTCACTGTAAGGACGAGACCTGCGGGAGCGGTAGTGGCCTTTGGTCTATGCCTGGGCGGCGTGTCCCTGTCCGGGCATCGCGGAGACGTCCGACCGAGGCGAATGGCCCGGTGGGCTGCAGCAGGCCCGCCCCTCCGGGCTACCCCTCCGCCGCGGTGTCGGCGGCCAGCTGCGCGATCCGGTCCGGACGGTACCCGGCCCAGGTGTGGGCGGCCTCCACGGACAGGTCGGCCCGGGTCGTGAGCACCACGGGGAAGTGCTGGTAGCCGGCGCTGCGCAGGATGCGGGCGGCGATGCGGTCCTTGGTGACGTCCACGACGCGGTGGGGGACACCCGCCGCGTTGAGGGCGGCCACCGTGTCCTGGGACCGCGGGCTGGCCGGTTCCAGGTAGACGGTCGTCGTCAGGGTGAGGCGGGGGAGCCCCCTGGTGCTGGCGGGGGACGAGCGGGGAACGAGGGTAGGGGATGAGACGGTCATGGCACTGCTCCCGGGGATGGGGGTACTGATGTCAGCAGTGTGATCCACGGCACAGGTGGTGTCCAGAGTGGTTCACCCTTGCAGACCACTTGCCTCGGCGGGGCGGCCCAGGACTGGAGATCGGCGCAGGTCACGGGCCGGTCACCCCCGCCAGTACGAGACCTCGTCAGGACGGTAGATCACGGACCGGTCACGCACCCGCAGGCCGCATGAGGCGAAACGGACAGCCGTCCCGGGAGGTCGTGCATAGGGTCTGAGCTGGGTCGATCCCCGGTGACCGCAGGCTACGAGTGATCAGAAGCGCATGATGTGACGAGTGATCAACTTGTGACAATTGTCTACTCAAATCAACTCCTGATTGGTAGCCTGACTGCGGCCCGGAGACGGTTCCGGCACCGCACCCGCACCTTGCATCACTTTCGAGGGATCACGTCATGCCGATGGCACTCCGCCCCGTCCTGCGCACCTGCGCCGCCACCTCACTGGCAGCGGCTCTGGCCGCCTCCACCGCCCTACCGGCGTCGGCCGGGCCGGCCGCTCCCCCCACGCTTGCCACGGTGGCGGGTTCCGCGGATACGCCGCAGGTGGCCTCCGAGGTGACGGGAGAACAGCAGCAGTCCATCACCGTGACCGGGATCGATCCGGAGGCCCTTCCCGTGGCCGAGGAGGACGCCGGCACAGCACCGGACGCCGAGTCGAGCGCCACGGCGTCCGTGGTGCCGACGACGCCGCCGGCGCCCGAGCCGAGCCCCACGCCCGGTGATGCCCAGGGCAGCACCGAGGGGGCATCGCCCGCCGCAGCTGAATCCTCGCCCCAGGCGGCCGGCAAGTCCGCGGGCGGGTATGCGCTGATGTCCAAGGTCACGGCGGCCTCACCGTCACCGCGGGGACAGGCGCTGGACGTCCCGGCGGAGCTCGCCGCCCGCGCGACCGCCCGGACCGACGCCGACGTCGCGCCCGAGGCCGACGCGCTCGCCCAGACCGCATTGCCTGCCGAGGACGCCGAGCACATCGCGGCCCTGACCGCGCCGGCCGAGACCATCGACTTCATCGTGGCGGGTGTGACCTGGGACGTCCAGGACGCGGGGAAGGTCACCGACGTCTCCGTCCGTGTCCGCGAGGACGGCACCTGGACGGACTGGTCCACCCTGGAGGTCCACGACGGCGACGAGCGCCCCGGTGCCGATCGCACCGGAACCGAACCGCTGGTATCCAGCGGGGCCGATGCCGTCCAGGCCCGGGTGGCCACCGAGGACGGCGAGGTGCCGCAGGGCCTGCGAGTGGACATCATCAACCCCGGCGTCGCCGAGACCGACGGCACGCTCGACCCGGCCTCCCCGGCCTCCACGGTGACGCCTGCCGCCGGTGCGACGGCCGAGACCGCCTCGGCAGCCTCCACCAGCACGGAGTTCGTTCCCGCCCTGAACGACCAGGAGGGACCCCTGACCGGGACGGCGGAGGCCCAGGCCGTGGCCAACAAGGCGGACGTCCTCAAACCGGCGATCGTGACCCGGGCCCAGTGGGGCGCCAACGAATCGGTGGTGCAGGACTGGGGCCGGCCGTCCACGAACCTCAAGGCGCTGTACATCCACCACACCGCCGGGTCCAACAACTACACCAAGGCCGGGGCCTACGCCCAGATCCGCGGGATCTTCACCTACCACGCCGTGACCCTGAAGTGGGGTGACATCGGCTACCAGTTCCTCGTGGACAAGTACGGGACCATCTATCAGGGCCGCCGCGGCTCGATCGACGCCCCGGTCCAGGGCGCCCAGGCCGGCGGGTTCAACACGGACACCATCGGCGTCTCGGCCATGGGCAACTACGACGTCGCCGCCGCACCGGCGGCCATGGTCTCGGCGATCGAACGCGTCCTGGCCTGGCAGGCCTACCGCTACGACGTCAACCCGACCGGTACCACCCGGCTCACCCAGAGCGGCAAGGGCACGGCCCGTTGGACCTCCGGCACCACCGTCACGGTCCCGACCATCCTGGGGCACAAGGTCACCAACCTCACCGCGTGCCCGGGCCGGTACCTGGACGCCAAGATCCCGTCCATCCGGAAGAACGTGAACACCAGGGTCAAGCAGGCGGTCAGCAACAACGGCCCCTCCACGCCGGCCCTGGGCACTCCCTCGCTGCCCGCGAACCGCTACGCCCTGAGCAACAACGGCCTGGTGGCCACCGGCCGGTGGAACAGCGCCCCCGGCGCCGAGGACTACCAGATCATGTACCGTGCCGTCCCGCACAGCGGTGGGGACATCAACGCCCAGTCCTGGAGCGCCGGCAAGACCGGCACGGCCACGTCCACCACACTGACCAACGAACCGGGCGAGACGGCGCAGTACGCCGTTCGTGCGCGTCGGGGCGGTGACACCACCGCCCAGGTGTACCTGGGACAGCACACGGGACCGGTGTCCTGGACGGACGGGACCGTGAAGACCTCCGGCATGAGCCGGGTCAACGCCTCCGGCGGCGTGGGGGGCAAGGGGTACCGGTCCACCCGCGCCGGCGGCATCCTGAACATCTCCGGCGCCTCCCAGGCCAACCGCCTGGTCGTGTCCGCTGCGGTCGGCTCCGGAAGCGTCCGGGTCCGGGTCGAGAAGGACGGGACGTACCTCGGCACCCTGCTGTTCACGGCTGGGGAGGAGAAGGTCCGCGCCATCGACTTGCCGCGGGGCGGCAAGGGCACGGTCCGGTTGAAGACGATGGACTCCCGGCCGGTCACGTTCACCTCGGCCGCCGTGACCAGGCCCGGTCAGACCGCTGATGCCGTGGCCACGCACCGGGCCAACTGCGGTCCCCAGTTCCGGGACAACCGCCCCGGTTCCGGGCACTTCACCGCCGTGCAGTGGATGGCCTGCGAGAAGGTCTCCGTCGGATACTCCTCCGACCAGACCTTCCGCAAGAACCAGGACGTCACGCGCGGCGAGACGGCGCAGTTCCTCTACAAGCTCACCGGGGTCACGCGCAAGGCCAAGGGGCAGGCGTTCAAGGACGTGAAGACGGCCTACGTGGACTCCATCGACTGGTTCGCCGCCCAGGGCATCTCCGTGGGGTACACGGACGGGACCTTCCGGCCCAACCGGCCCGTGTCCCGAGGCGAGTTCGCGGCCTTCCTGTACCGACTGGGCAGTCCCAGCGGGTACAAGGCGCCGTCCAGCTCTCCCTTCAAGGACATGTCCCCCCGTTCCGCCAACTACGAGGCCATCACCTGGCTGCGCTCCCAGGGCGTGACGTCCGGCTACGCGGACCGCACCTTCCGGCAGAACCAGAACATCAGTCGAGCCGAGGCGGCGGCCTTCCTCGAGTCCTTCTACGACGGGCCGATGCAGCGCACGGTGCTGCGTTCCATCCACGGCTGACGCCGCTCGCAGACCCCGTGACAGGGCCGGCCGCCTTCGGGTGGCCGGCCCTCGTGCTCTGGCAGGATAGGGCCATGACCTCCACCACCATGGCCGGAGAGACCGGCACGGCAGGGCCCGACGTCGACGCGAACTTCCAGCGCACCGCGCCACCGCGCATCGAGGACGGGGCGCGCGTCTCCACGTTCGACTCGGTGATCCACGCCCAAGGGGCCTGGCGGGACGACGAGCTGCACATGGCACCGGTGTCCGGACTGGTCACGGCGGAGATCCTGGCCCACGCACCACGCACGGACCTGCGCCTGGCCCGGCTGTCCTTCGACATCCTCGGCACCCTGCACTACGGCCCGCTGACCGTCACCACCCGTACGGTCCGGCCCGGGCGCACGATCGAGCTCGTGGAGTCGACCCTGACGGCCCAGGGCCGGGCCGCACTGGTGGCCCGCGCCTGGCGCCTGGTCACCTCGGACACCTCCGATCGGGCCACCGGACCGGAACCCACGCTGGCCCCGCTGCGGGAGTGCGCCGAGTACCCGGACATGGCCGAGCGCTGGCCCGGTGGGTACATCCGTGCGCTGCGGATCCGCGCGGCCGAGGACCACGCCCCGGGTCACGGCCGCTGCTGGATGACCTCGGGCGTGGACATGATCGCCGGGGAGCCGACCCCGGACCTGGTGCGTTTGATGGGCATGGTGGACACCGCCAACGGGGTGGCCCCGGTGCTGCCC
>DATBUG010000400.1:0-1954 GCA_036516315.1 Citricoccus sp. | reverse complement strand
CCGCGGCGCCCAGGCCGATGAGCAGGGCCGGCCCGGTGCCGTGGACGATCCGGGAGTAGAGGTCCCGGCCGGACTGGTCCGTCCCGAACCAGTGTTCGGTGCTCGGCGGTGCCAACGGGGCGGCCAGGTCGATGGCCCGGGGGTCCGCGGTGGCCAGCAGCTGCGGCACGGTGGCGGCCAGAACCAGCAGGACGGCGAACCCTCCGGCGGCCCACACGGTGAGCGGGACGCGCCTGCGGGCAGGACCGGGGGTGGGGTTGGGCCCGGCTCCGGAGGCCGGCTCCCCCGGTGCGGGACCACGGACGGGGGCGGGCGCGGGTGCGGTGGTGGTCATGCTGCCTCCTTCAGGCGCGGGTCGACGAGGACGTAGGCGGTGTCCACCAGCAGGTTGGTGACCACGTAGACCGCGGCCACGAGCATCACCACGCCGCACACCACCGGCAGGTCCCGGCCGTTGACGGCGGTGACCAGCACCCGGCCGAGGCCGGGACGGGAGAAGACGTTCTCGGCGATCACGGCCGCGGAGAACTGGGCGCCGATCGCCCAGCCGGTCAGGCTGAGGCCGGGCAGCAGCGAGTGGCGCAGCACGTGGCGCACCCGTACGCCGCCGTCGGTCATACCCCGGGCCCGGGCCGTCAGGACGAAGGGGGCGTCCAGGGTCCGTTCGAACTCGGTCCGCATCACCTGGGCGAGGAAGCCGGCGAGGGGGATGCCGAGGGTCAGGGCCGGCAGCACGAGTCCGGCGAGGCCGCTCCCGGAGACCACCGGGAAGATCCCCAGCCACAGGGCGAAGACCACGAGCAGGATGATGCCGAGCCAGTACTGGGGCAGCGCGGCCGCCGCGGACTCCAGACCGGAGAAGACCCGGGACACCCACGGGGTGCGCCGCGCCGTGAGCACCAGCAGCACGAGGGCCACGGCCCAGGCGATGGCCAGGGCCGCGAAGGTCAGCACCACGGTCGGGCCGACCTGGTCACCGATCACGGTGGTGACGGGTTGGTACAGCGTGTAGGAGATGCCCAGGTCCCCGCGGAGCAAGCCGGCGAGGAAGTCCAGGTACTGCACGGCCAGCGGGTTGTCGAACCCGAACATCTCGTTGATCGGGGCCAGTTCCTCCGCGGTGCGCTCCTGGACCTGGCCGGTCTGCTGGTTCAGCAGCAGCGTGGCCCGGTCCCCGGGCAGCAGGGACTGGATGAGGAAGGTGATGGTCGCCGCGGCCCAGATGACGAACACGGCGCCGAGGACCTTGCGGCCGATCGCCAGAGCGACGGTGGACACGGGGCGGCGGAGGGCTGCGGGGCGGTTCGTGCGCCGGGCGTCCAGGCCGGTGGAGGGCGTCGCTGGGGGCGCGGCGGCGGGGCTCTGGGTGGTCAGGGACATGGGTCAGTCCTCGCTCTCTGGCGTGGTGTCCGGGGTGCCCGGCGTCTTCGGGGCATCCAGGGCGAAGCCGCCGGAGGCGTCCCGGGCCACTGCGGAGGTGAAGTGGGCGTCGTGGAAGACCGGACCACCCTGGGCGGGATCCAGCCAGATGCCCGTGACGTCACCGTCCACCGCCAAGGTGTTGGTCTGGGTGTACAGGCCGATCGCCGGTGCCAGCTCGCTGAGTTCGTGCTGGGCGCGGGAGAACCGCGCGGTGACCTCCTGATCGGTGCGGCCCTGCAGGGCGGACTGGATGGTGGTGAACACCCCCTCCTCGGCCAGGAACGTGGTGTTGGCCCCGTTGGGTGCGTCGGGCGTGGAGGGCCGGTAGTTGATGTTGAGGATTCCGGCGTGCGGACTGGTCCAGTACCCCACTTGGGCGTCGTAGCTCTCCGGGGTGGAGAACGCGCCGCCGAAGAACTCGGACGGGGTGCCCGGCCGCAACCGGAGGTCGAAGCCGGCGGCGCGGGCCTGTTCCTGGAAGTTCTGGATCACCGTGTTCCCGTCCGGGGTGATGATGCTGTTGAGCCCGTAC
>DATBUG010000399.1:0-6981 GCA_036516315.1 Citricoccus sp. | reverse complement strand
GGGCCGCTGGCCGGCTCGCTGTCCGTGGTCACCGGCTTCTCCGGGGTCTCGGAGGTGCTCTTCGACCAGATGAAGCGGATGTTCATCAAGCGGTTCATCGTCCGCCAGGGTGCGGGCATGATCGGCCGGTTGGTGCCCTTCGGGGTGGGCGCCGTCGTCGGGGGCCTGGGGAACCGGGCCCTGGGCAAGGGCGTGGTCAAGGCGGCCCAGCACCTGTTCGGTCCCCTGCCGGCCACGATCCCCGGCACCCTGGCCCAGGAGCTCCAGGCCCTGCCGGCCGGCCGGAAGGGCCGGAAGGGCGCGGTGAGTGGGGCCGACGAGGCGCGCGGTGGCACCGAGGGCGACGTGGACTCCGTCGCCGAGCTGCTGGCCGAGGACATCGAGGCAGACCTGGAGGCCCTCCAACAGGACGGCACGCTCGAGGACCTGCGGCGCGAGGACCCGGAGGCCTTCGCCGCCGAGGTCGAGGCCGCCCGGCAGGCCCATCGCCGGGCCCGCGGCGAAAAGTAGATGAGCGGTCAGCGAGCGCTCGGCGAGCGACTCTCGCCCGGGAAGGCCCGCGCGCGGACCCGGGCGGGCGCGTGAGCCGCGGCGTCGTCAGCCGAACAGCGCGTGGGCCACGGTGTAGATGGCCAGGCCCGCCAGCGCACCCACCACGGAGCCGTTGATGCGGATGTACTGCAGGTCCCGGCCCATGTAGAGCTCGATCGTCCGGGACGCCTGGCGCCCGTCCCAGCGCTGGATGGTCTCACCGATCACGCCCACCAGTTCGGGTCCGTACGACCGGGCCAGGTGCTGGGCGGCGTCCGAGGCCCAGCCGTCCACGCGGCGCGCCAGGCCCTTGTCCTCCTGCAGGCGTCCGCCGAGGTCCTGGAGGGCGGCCACCATCGCCAGGTGCAGGTCCGAGGAGGCGTCCCGCAACTGCGCCAGCAGGGTGTCCTTGGTGGTGGCCCAGGCCCGCCCGGCCCACTCGCGCATCTTCGGGTCGTCGAACAGTTCGCGCTTGGTCTGCTCCACGCGCTCGCGGGTGGCGGGGTCCTCGCGCATGTCCCGCACCAGTTCCTCCAGCCACTGGTCCACGGAGCGCCTCAGCTCGTGGCCCGGCTCGTCGCGCACCGAGGCCAGGTACTTCAGGGCCTCCGCGTGGATGCGCTCGGCGAGCAGCTGGTCCACCACCTCGGGCACCCACTGCGGGGACCGGCGCCGCACGCTGCGCAGGAAGAACTCGGGGTTGCGGGCCACCCAGTCACCGCTCCGCGCGACGACCAGGTCCACCACCTTGTCGTGGTGGCGCTCGGCGACGACCTTGCCGAGCACGGTGGACAGGGTGGGCGACCAGTCCGGGGCGATCATGTGCCGCTGGACCAGCCCGGCCAGCACGTCCCGCACCAGGACGTCGTCGAGTGCGTCCAGGATGCCCTCGGCCGTCGCCGCGACCTCGCGGGCCACCCGTTCGGCATTCGGCCGCCGGTGCAGCCAGGCGCCGGCGCGACCGGACACCCGCAGCCCCTCGAGCTTCTCCCGTGCGACGTCCCCGGCCAGGAAGTTCTCCTGCACGAAGTCCCCCAGGGACTCCCCGATGGTGTCCTTCTTGCGGGGGATGATCGCGGTGTGCGGGATCCGCAGCCCCAGCGGATGCCGGAACAGGGCGGTCACGGCGAACCAATCCGCCAGCGCTCCGACCATCCCGCCCTCCGCGGCCGCCCGGACGTAGGCCAGCCACGGGTAGCGCTCCTGCAGGGCGAAGGCCACCACGAACACCACCGCCAGGGCCACCAGCAGTCCGGTCGCCACCAGCTTCATGCGCTTCAGGCCCGCCTCGCGTTCGGCGGCGCCTCCTCCGGGGGGAGGGGCCAGGACGGAGCGTCCGGCATCGGGAAGGTGCTGGTCCATGGTTCCTCCGGCCGGGGTCAAAGTGTCAGCACAAGTTAACCAGCAGGTCGCCTGCGGGCGGCGTGGCGCGCACTCGCCGTTCCTACGCTGGGGGCCGTGTCCGAGATCTCGATGCACGGCCCGCAACACCATCGTCCTATGGATCACTGGCCCCTGGTCATCGCCCACCGGGGGGCCTCGGCGGCCTTCGCCGAGAACACCCGTGCCGCCTTCCTCCACGCCCTGGCCGAGGGGGCGGACGGTGTGGAGGTGGACGTCCACCTCAGCCGGGACCGGCACGTGGTCTGCCTGCACGACGCGACCCTGGAGCGGACCTCGGACGGTTCCGGGCCGGTCGCGGACCATACCCTGGCCCAGTTGCGCCGGCTGGACGTGCACGGCTGGAAGGGGGCCCGCCTGCCGGTGGAGTACGGCCCGGGCTCGGCCCAGCTGCTCACCCTGACCGACCTGCTCGAGCTGCTCGTGGCGGCCGGCCGGCCGGTGCGCCTGGCGGTCGAGTTCAAGCATCCCAGCCCCTACGGGCACGAACTGGAGGAGCGAGCCCTCGCCTGCCTGCTCGCGGCGGGCTGGGACCCGGAGACCTCACGGGTCGGCCAGGTGGAGGTCTCCTTCATGAGCTTCTACGCCGGGTCCATGCAGTACCTGGCCCCCACGGTGGACACGGACCACCTCTGCCAGCTGGTCTCCCGCGTGCCGGCGGATCCGGCCGGCCGGTTCGGCCTCGGTCCGTTGAGCCGGGCCGCCGTCCGCGCCACCCTGCGCCAGGCGGTGGCCGACGCCGAACGCCTGATCTGGGAGGGCCGGACCGGGATGGCCGGCCCGGGGGTGGACTACGTCCGGCACCACCTGGCGGACGTCAAGGCGTGGATCGCCGCGGGCCGGACCCTGCGGGTGTGGACTGCCGACCGGCCCGAGGACGTGGCGCTGTTGCGGGCCGTGGGGGTGCACGAGATCACCACGAACCTGCCGGGGGACGTGCTCGCCCAACTCACGGGACGGCGTGTCCCCGCTCCGGTCCACGCCGGCGCCTGAGAGCTGACGCGCTCGACGCACCTGAGGCACGGCGATGTTACCGATTGGTACCGGGATGGTCGACACGCCACCGTCTGCATGGATGATCAGGGACAACGTGGATATGCTCTGCTCACCGCGACGTGACCGACGTCACGGTGATCACTCGACACCCTCGGGAGCAACCATGTCCTCGTACCTCAGGCGACGCATCACGGCGCTGACCGCCGCCGCAGCTGCCGCCGCCCTGGTCCTGTCCGGCTGCGCACAGAGTCAGCGTGACGACGCCGGCGGGGGATCGGGCGACGGCGGCGAGTCCGCCGTGGACGGCAAGTTCATCTTCGCCGCCTCCTCCGACCCCAAGACCCTCGACCCGGCCTTCGCCAACGACGGCGAGACGTTCCGGGTGTCCCGCCAGATCTTCGAGGGGCTTGTGGGCACCGAGCCCGGCACCCCGGACCCCGCACCGCTGCTGGCGGAGTCCTGGGAGACCAGCGAGGACGGGCTCACCTACGACTTCACCCTCAAGCAGGGCGTGACCTTCCACGACGGCACGGACTTCAACGCCGAGGCCGTGTGCGCCAACTTCGACCGCTGGTACAACTTCGAGGGGATCCAGCAGGCCGAGACGATGTCCTACTACTACGGCAAGCTCTTCCGGGGCTTCGCGGACTCGCCCGAGGACGCGGTCTACGAGTCCTGCGAGGTGGTGGACGAGCACCAGGCCCGGGTCACGCTGGCCCAGCCGTTCGCCGGCTTCATCGCCTCGCTGTCCCTGCCGGCGTTCGCCATGCAGTCCCCGGCCGCCATGGAGGAGTACGCCGCGAACGAGGCAGGCGGTACCGCCGAGTCACCGGAGTTGAGCGAGTACGCCCGGGAACACCCCACCGGCACCGGGCCGTTCGTCTTCGAGTCCTGGAACGTCGGCCAGGACATCTCCCTGAGCGCCAACGAGGACTACTGGGGTGAGCAGGGTGATGTCCAGGAGGTCACCTTCCGGGTGATCGACGACCCGGTGGCCCGCCGTCAGTCCCTCGAGGCCGGGCAGATCGACGGCTACGACCTGGTGGCCCCCGCGGACGTCGCCGACCTGGAGGACGCCGGGTTCAAGATCTTCACCCGTGATCCCTTCACGATCCTGTACCTGGGCTTGAACCAGGAGGTGGAGGAGCTGCAGGACCCCGCGGTCCGCCAGGCGATCTCCCATGCGATCGACAAGGAGGCCCTGGTCCGCCAGACGCTGCCCGAGGGCACCAAGATCGCCACCCAGTTCATCCCGGACTCGGTCAACGGCTACACGGAGGACGTGGAGACCTACGACTACGACCCGGAGAAGGCCAAGCAGTTGCTGGCCGAGGCTGGGTACGAGGACGGGTTCACGGTGGACTTCAACTACCCCACCGGCGTCTCACGTCCCTACATGCCCACGCCCGAGCAGGTCTTCTCGAACCTCTCCGGGCAGCTGGCGGAGGTCGGTATCAAGGTCAACCCGGTGCCGGAGAAGTGGAGTCCCGATTACCTGGACCGGGTGAACGGCAGCTCGGACCACGGCATCCACCTGCTGGGCTGGACCGGTGACTACAACGACACGGACAACTTCGTGGGCGTGTTCTTCGGCCAGGAGAAGCCGGAGTTCGGCTTCGACAACACGGAGCTGTTCCAGGCCCTGAGCGAGGCGCGGCAGGAGCCCGTCCTGGAGGAGCAGACCCCGATGTACGAGGAGGTCAACCGCATGGTCTCCGAGTTCGTCCCGGCGGTCCCGCTGGCCCACCCGGCCCCGTCCCTGGCCTTCGCCGAGCGGGTGGACCACTACCCGGCCAGCCCGGTCAACGACGAGGTCTACAACGAGATCAAGCTCAACCAGTGACCTGACGGTCCCCGCGTGCGGGGCCGGGTCCGTCCCGGCCCCGCACCGGCCCGCCCGCCACTCGCGAAGGGACGCTGCGTGCTCCGACTCATCGGCAAGCGCCTGCTGCTGCTGATCCCCACCCTCATCGGGTTGTCCATCCTGCTCTTCCTCTGGGTCCGGGCCCTGCCCGGTGGTCCTGCCACCGCGCTGCTGGGTGACAAGGCCACCCCGGAGGCCGTGGCCCGGGTCAACGAGGCCTACGGCTTCGACCGGCCGGTGCTGGAGCAGTACTTCATCTACATGGGCCGCATCCTCTCCGGGGACTTCGGCACCTCGTTGCTGACCAGCCGTCCGGTGCTCGAAGAGTTCGCCGCCCGGTTCCCGGCCACGCTCGAGCTGACCGCGTTCGCCATGGTGTTCGCCGTGGCCTTCGGCATCCCGCTGGGGTACTGGGCCGCTCGGAACGTGGGCCGCTGGCAGGACCAGATCGCCGTGCTGCTGTCCCTGATGGGTGTGGTGGTACCGGTGTTCTTCCTCGCGTTCATCCTCAAGTGGGTGTTCGCCGTCCAGTTGGGCTGGCTGCCCACCGACGGCCGGCAGGACCCGAGGATCGATGCCACGCACTACACGAACTTCTTCGTGTGGGACGGGATGATCACCGGCGAGTACGACGCCGCCTGGGACGCGCTGCTGCACCTCGTGCTGCCCGGCGTGGCGCTCGGGACCATCCCGCTGGCCATCATCGCCCGCATCACCCGGGCCTCCGTGCTGGAGGTGCAGAACGCCGACTACGTGCGCACCGCCCGGGCCAAGGGACTGGCCCCCCGGTTGATCCGGGACCGGTTCGTGATGCGCAACGCCCTGCTGCCGGTCACCACCACCCTCGGACTGCAGCTGGGGCTACTGATCTCCGGGGCGGTGCTGACCGAGACGGTGTTCGCGTTCAACGGGATCGGCAGCTTCCTGTGGGACGCCATCTTCAACCTCGACTTCCCGGTCCTGCAGGGGTTCATCATCTTCATCGCCCTCATCTACTCCCTGATCAACCTGCTGGTGGACGTCTCGTACGGCCTCATCGACCCCCGGGTGCGTGTCTCATGAGCGTGAACCTTCCCCCCTCCACCGGCCCGGCGGCCGGCGGCCTGACCCCCGGGGGCACGCCCGTCCCCGCCGGCGCCCCGGCCTCCACGGGTTCCTCCGTCGGTCCACAGGACGACACCGGCGTCGGCGCCGGCCTGGGAGCAGGCTCCGCCCCGGAGACGGGTGGCCCGGTCAAGGGCACCTCCGTCTGGAAGGACGCCTTCCTGCGGCTGCGGCGCAACCCGGCGGCGATCGCCGGCGCGGTGATCGTGGCGTTGTTCCTGCTCGTGGCGGTCCTGGCGCCGCTCTTGGCCCCCTACCCGGGGGAGACGGTGCCCGGCGCCCGCGAGATCACCCCGGGGGACATCCCCGGCCCCGGCGAGCTGGCCCCGTTCCCGCTGGGCCTGGACCGCTTCGGCGGGGACGTGCTCTCCAAGCTCATCTGGGGGGCCCAGTCGTCCCTGGTGATCGGGATCGTGTCCACGGCGCTCGGCCTGGCCGGCGGCATGCTGCTGGGGCTGCTCGCGGGCACGTTCGGCGGCTGGGTGGACGGCGTCGTGATGCGGATCGTGGACATCCTGCTGTCCGTGCCCAACCTGCTGCTGGCCGTGTCCATCGCCGCAGTCCTCGGGCAGGGGCCCTACGCGGTGATGATCGCCATCGGTGTCTCCCAGGTGCCGATCTTCGCGCGGCTGCTGCGCTCGTCCATGCTCAGCCAGAAGGGTTCGGACTACGTCCTGGCCGCACAGACCCTCGGGCTGAGCCGGCGCACCATCACCATGAGCCACGTACTGCCGAACTCGGTGGGCCCGGTGATCGTGCAGGCGACGCTGACTCTGGCGACCGCGGTGATCGACGCGGCCGCCCTGTCCTTCCTCGGTCTGGGTGGTGGTCGGCCGGAGACCGCCGAGTGGGGGCGGATGCTCACCTACGCCCAGGCGGAACTGGGCATCGCGCCCTGGCTGGCCTTCCTGCCGGGCCTGTGCATCGCCGTCACCGCGCTGGGGTTCACCCTGCTCGGGGAATCGCTGCGCGAGGCACTGGACCCCAAGTCGAGGGCACGGTGAGCGGGGTGAGCGGGATGGGAACGGACGGCGCAGACATGGACAGGAGTGACATGGTCGAGGCCGTGAACAGCACGAACAGCA
>DATBUG010000398.1:0-8245 GCA_036516315.1 Citricoccus sp. | reverse complement strand
TGCAGGTCCTTGTCCCCGGTGATGGCCAGCACGGGAGCGGTGATCCGCGCCAGGTACGGCACCGGGTCGAAGGCGAGCAGTTCCCGCTGCCACCGGGCGTTGACCTGGCGTCCGTTCATCCGGAGTACGTCCGCCTCCGTGGCCTGGATCCGGTCCACCGCCTTGCGCTGCACCGCGGTCAGGTCGATCCTGAACCACCGCGTGATGGCCCGGGCGGCCGGTGGCAGGGCGTCGGCCACTTGCCGGCCCTGCCACCGCATCAGCTCCAGGCCGGGGACACCGGGGGCGGCGAGCAGCACCACGCCGGCGAGGGACTGGTCCCCGGCGGCCACGGCCTGGGCGATCATTCCGCCCTCGCTGTGGCCGATCACGAACACCGGGTGTTCCGCACCCGTCTCCCGGACCTGCAACCACCGCAGGGCCGCCCGGGCGTCGGCGATGTTCTCCGTCAGCCCCGTGGCAAGGAACGACCCTTCGGAGCGGCCGACGCCGCGCTTGTCGTAGCGCAGGGACGAGACCCCGTGCGCGGCCAGGGCGTGGGCCAGGTCCACGCTCACACCGAGCCGCAGCCGGACATGGTCGGAGTCCCGGTCAACCTCGCCGGAGCCGGGGAGGATCAGCGCGGTGGCCACCGGTTCCCGCCCGCGCGGGGCCACCTGCGTGCCGGCCAGGGCGTACCCGGCGGAGGTGATGACGACGTCGTGCTCCGCGACGCGACGGCGGCATTCCCGGGCCGCAAGGATCTGCTCCCGCAGTTCCCCGGCGGCCGGCACGGCGAGCACGAGCTCGGTCAGGCGGTGACCGCGCAGGGTGATCCGCAGCCCCGGACGGCCGCGGCGGGCGACGACGAACGCGCGTCCCCCGGGCCGTCGCCAGGTGCCGATGCGCGTGTGCCCCGGCAGCTCCAGGCCCGGGGCACGCAGTCCGCGCACGGCCGTGAACGTGTCCGCGACGACGTCGACGGCCTCGACGTCATCGAGCGGGACGCGCAGGTCACCGTGGAGGCCGGCGATCTTCTCCGCGGCGCTCAGGGTGAGGACGAGGTCCTTGGCGGTGACAGTGAGCTGGGGCATGCCGGCGGACTCGGACTCGCTCAGGCCAGGACCACGATGTTGCCGGCGGCGTGCCCGGACTCGACGGCGGCCACGGCCCGCTCGGCCTCGGCAAGCCGGTGGGACTCCGTCACGACGGGCGCGAACCGGCCCGCCTCCACCAGGGCGGCGACCTCGCCGTACACGGCCGTGGTGCGCCGCCGGGTCACCCCGGAGCCCCCGAGCTCCTCCGCCTGCGGTACGTCCGCCACACTGCGCAGGGCGCCCGGCCGGGCCAGCAGGGGCATCGCCTCGGCCAGCACCGGGCCGCCGACGGCATCGATGACGGCGTCCACCCCGTCCGGGGCCAGGGCCCGGACCCTCTCGGTCCAGCCCTCGCCCTTGACCACGTGCTCCGCGCCGAGTCCGGTGACGAGCGGCTGCTTGGCGGTCGAGGCCACGCCGATCACGCGCAGCCCTCGGTCCCTCGCCAGGCCGCAGACACAGGAACCCACCCCACCCCCGGCGCCGAGCATGAGCACCGTGGCCCCGGCCGGCAGGGCGAGTTCGTCGAGCGCGTCGTAGGCGGTCCCCGCGGCCACCGGGAGGGAGCAGGCCTGTTCGTCGGTGACGCCGTCGGGCGTGTGCGCCGTGCCAGCCGCGTCCAGCAGCACCAGGCCGGCCAGCGCTCCGGCGCCGTCCGCCGTCGCACCGAAGACCCGTTCCCCGGGCCGGAACGCGGTGACGTCTGGCCCGGCCGCGACGACCACCCCGGCCGCCTCGCGGCCGATCGCCATGGGGAACCGGACTTCGACCACGCCGTCGCGCTGGCCGTTGCGGACCTTGATGTCCGCCGGGTTCACCCCGGCGGCGGTCATCCGGACCAGGACCTGCCCCGGCCCGGGCTCCGGGTCCGGCACCTCGAGGTGCTCCATGACCTCCGGGCCGCCATAGCGTGAGAAACCGAACATGCGCATGGGAACAGTCAACCATTTCGTCCGGTGGCCGGCCCGTTGTACTCCACGGCCCGCGGCGGCCCAGAATGGACGGAACCAACCGACCGCGCCGCCAGGCGGCCACACTGAGGAGGACCATGAGCGAGCAGCCCGTCACCGAGGAGCGGATGTCCGAGGACGCCTGCTGGGAGCGGTTGCGGCAGGCGCCCGTGGGCCGGCTGGCGGTCTGGGTGGAGGACCACCCGGAGATCTTCCCCGTCACGTTCGCCGTGGACCGCGGGACCGTGCTGTTCCGCACCGGGCCCGGCACCAAGCTGGACGCCGTGCTGGCCGGCGCCCCGGTCGCCTTCGAGGCGGACGGCGTGGAGGCGGCCACCTCGATCGTGTGGAGCGTGGTGGTCAAGGGCCGCGCCGAACAGGTCACCCGGTCCGTGGAACTGCTGGAGGCCGGTGACGTGGACCTACGGCCGTGGCACCCCGGAGAGAAGGGGGCCGTCGTCCGGATCGCCCCCGCGGAAATCACGGGCCGCCGGTTCCCGATCGCGGACCCGGACTGGTGGACTTCGGCGCGCGAGGACGCGCAGGGACCGGAGGACTGAGCCGGCGGGTGCCGGTCAAGCGGCCTTGCCGGCCTCCGGCAGCGAGTGGCTCACCAGCACGCCCACCAAGCCCATCACGGCGAGGAAGGCCAGGGCAGCCTCCGGTCCCAGCAGCGCGAGCGCCCCGGAGAGGGCTCCGGCCACGAGCAGCAGCACGCCGATGGCCGAGTTCGCCACGGCCACGTACTCGGTGCGCCGGTCCCCCTCGGCCACGTCCACCACATAGGTCTTCCGCGCCACACGCACGGCCGTGTGCGCCACGACCAGCAACAGGTAGACCACCGGGTACAGCCACCACGCCGCCCGCATCCCGGGGATCGCGAGCAGGGCGAGGAACCCGCCCAGCACGGCCGTGGCCGCGGCGGCGCCCCAGGCCATCAGGGACTTGGAGGAGCGGTCCGCGAGCCGGCCGAAGGGCTTGCCACCCACCAGGCTGGCCACTCCCTGGGCGATCACGAACGGTCCCAGCCCGCTGAGACCGGCACCCCCGACGCCGGCCGCGAGCGCCACCACGAACGGCGGGCTGAGGGCGGAGACGAGGAGCAGGGCGCGGGCCAGGACGAAGCGGCGGAACACCTCGTCCTCGCGCACCAGCGCCCAGGCCCGGCGCGCCCAGCCGGGGCCGTTCCCCCGCTCCCCGCCGGGACGGTCCTGCCCCTGCGTGCCATCACCGGACCGCTGGTCCGGTTCCGGTTCCGGTTCGCGGATCCCCGCGTACACGACGCCGGCGACGGCCCAGGCCACGGCCGCGGCCGCCAGCAGGACCGCGAGGGTGAGCGGGGAGACCTCCTCGCCCCCGAGGGCCCTGATGGCCAGGCCGAGCGTCACGGCCACGGCTCCGGAGAACACCGTGCTCAGCCCGGTGATCTGCCCGCGCTCCCCCTGGGGCACGGTACGGCCCAGGACGTCCTTACCGGCCAGCGAGGACAGCGCCCGGGACAGCGCGAAGACGGTCAGCCCGCCGAGGATGACACCACCGGCGGCGGCGCCCTCGAGCAGTGCCGCCGCCGCGGCCATCACCGCAGCGCCCAGGGCCTGGCCGGCCGCCCCCGCCACCCAGGCCATGCGGCGGCGCCGGAGCCGGGCCAGGGGGCCCGTCATCGCCGCCTGGGGCAGCATCGCACCGGACTCACGCAAGGGGACGAGCAGGCCGATCAGCAGTCCCGGCGCACCGAGGGAGGCCAGCAGCCAGGGCAGCACCGTCTTGGCGTTGACGACCTGGTCACCGACAGCCTGCACGGTGTTCGCCACGATCTGGCGCCAGCCGTTGCGCGCGACCGAGCGCTGTTGATCGCGGTCCTGTCCGGACCGGTCCGCACGGACGAGGCGCTGGTAGAGCTGCAGGCTGGTGGTCACCGCCCCATTCTCACCCGGGCGGTCACCAGGTCCGCCGCGGGCCCGTCACGGGCGGCGCCAGTCGTCCTCCTGGAGGTGGGACCCGGCCATCGGCCCCATGGTGAGCATGCCGCCGTCGACGGCCCAGGAGGCACCGTTGACGTACCCGGCGTCCGGTCCGCAGAGGAAGGCCACCGTGGCCGCGACCTCGCGCGCGTCCCCGGGCCGGGCCACGGGGATCCCCGGGCGGCGCTTGCCCTCCATGACGGACTCGTCCTCCTGGCCGGTCATCGGCGTGGCGATCTCCCCCGGGGCCACGGCGTTGACCGTGATGCCGTACTCCGCCAGTTCCAGGGCCGCGACCTTGACCAGCAGTCCCAGGCCGCCCTTGGCGGCGCAGTAGGGCCCGGCTCCCACGCGGGGGGCGTGTTCGTGCACCGAGGTGATGGCCACGACCCGCCCGCCGCCACCGGCGTCCACCATGTGGCGGGCGGCGGCCTGCAGGCAACTGAACGCGCCGTCCAGGTCCACCGAGATCACGTGGCGCCAGTCGGCGAGTTCCATGTCCAGCAACCGGGTGGCCGTGCCGGTGCCCGAGCACATCACCAGGGTGTCGACGCCGCCCATCTCCTCGGCCAGCTCATCGACCACCTGCGCCCCGCGCGCCGGGTCAGACAGGTCCAACTGGCGGACGTGGGCGGTGCCGCCGGCAGCACCCACCTCCGTCGCGGTCGCCTCCGCACCCTCCCGGTCCTCGTGCCATGTGATGCCGACATGGCGTCCCGCACCGGCCAGGGCCACCGCCGTGGCCTTGCCGATCCCCGAGTCCGCGCCGGTGATGATGATGCGGTGCGGTTCGAAGGCCGAGGGCAGCGCCGTGGGCGAGGGCTGCGCGGTCACCGGGACACCAGCTTGAAGAACGTGCTGTCGCCGCCGTCGGCCTTCTGCTGCTGGTACAGGAAGGCCAGCTTCTCCTGGTCGAACTTAGCGAACCAGTCATCCCAGCTGATGTGCTCCAGCTCGTCCTCGCCCGCGCCCCCGGGGAAGTCGATGCGCAGGACGCCGGCAGAACCGGAGGCCTCGGTTCCCTTCACGCTGGCGGGCTGACCGTCGCGGGCCTCCACCCAGCGGCGGATCTCGTCGTGATCGGTGGTCGTCGTGCTCTCGGATGCCATCTGTCCTCCTCGAGGAAGTGTGTGCAGCCCAGTGGGGGATCCCGAGCCCGGCCGAAAGGCCTCCTTCGACGCTAGGGGCCCCGGTCACCGCGCACAAGGGCCCGGTGCCACAGCCCACCGACCTCGGCGGCCCCAGCCCGCCGCAGGCCCCGTCCACGGGCGTCCAGGGCAGGCGTTCAGGGCAGGGGACGCCTGTACGGAGCGGTGAAGTCAAAAGCGCCCGGGCCGTAGACGGCCCGGTAGCGTTCGACCCAGTCCGGCAGTAACCACACCCTGGCCCGGAGCTGACTGTGCTGCGGCTGGCGGGTGAGGGCCCACGTGGCGAACACGAGTTCGGCGAGGTCCGACTCGATGAGATAGGTGCACTGCCCCGCCGGAGTCATGCCAAGCATCCCCACCTGCCCGGGCGCGGTCATCTGGCATTCCAGAATGCTGTCCCAGTCCCACCAGAGCAGGCCGGTGGCCGTGCGCAGGTAGAACCCGAACTGGTTCACGTACAGCATGCCCCGGTCGAGCAGGTACCAGGCCGGTTCGGCGGCACGGGCCGCCGCGGCACGCCGCCGGGCGTTGCCCATGGCCCGTCCGAAAGCGGCGCCGGCGGTCAACGCCAGCCCGCCGCGTCCCGTCGCGACGAAGAACCCGGCGTCATGGGCGTAGGACCCGTCCCCGCGGGTCTCGTAGGAGTGCAGCGCGAAGGGAGCGTGGGCGACGATCCTGTTGTCCGGATACGAGCCCCCGACGGCGAAGTCCACCGGGACTGGCAGGATGCGGTCGAACTCGCCGTGGACGTAGGCGTGGACGACCTGCGCCGTGCGCAGCAGCATCTGGTCCCGCGGCGTCCAGGCCTGCCTCTCCCCGCTCATCCCCATGCCTGCCACCTTAACGGCGGCGGGGGGCGCTGATCACGGATGTCCACAGGCGCGGTCACCCCGGGGACGTGAGGCCAGCGCGGTGATCACGCCGCGGCCCCGCGTCAGCGCTGTGCGGCGTAGGCCACCAGCGCCCCGGCCAGGCCCAGGTTCTTGAGGAACTGGATCCGTTGCGGCGCGCGCTGGGCCGGTTCCGTCTCCTTCCAGAAGGGGTGCCCGACCACGGTGGTGGCGGCCATCGACAGGCTCAACCCGGCCGCGGCCGTCCGGGGCAGCACCCCCAGGGCCAGGGCGGCCCCACCGGCGGCCATCGCCGCGCCGTTGAGCCGTACGGCGAGCTCGGGCTCGGGGATGCCCGCCTGGTCCACGAGCGCCACGCGCCCCCCGGGCTGCCGGGCGGCCTCGTACCCCAACCGGATGAAGGGAGCGGCGAGCGCTGCGCGGCCGAGGAACTGGACGGCGTTCATGGTCGGGGACCTTTCACTCAACGACGGTGACGTGGTGGACGCAGGCACGCTGCGGCCGGGAACCACCGTAGCCGCCGGGCATCTCTCCCCTTGTTCTGAGACGTCTTGGTCTGAGAGGCCGTGTTCTACGACGTTCTCCGACACCCCGGCCCGGTGCCCGAGGACCACGGCGTCAGGCGACGGGCCAGAGCCAGAGGCCGCCCGCCAGCAGGCACCCCACGCAGACGGCCCAGAAGAGGGCCGTCCACAGGACCACCGGGACACCGGTCAACCGGGCCAGCTGGTCGGCGTCGCTGTCCAGTCCGGCCCTCGCACCGTGGCGGGCGGACGCCGCCCGGCGGTGCCGCCGCCGTTGACGGTGCAGTTCGGCCACCGACCGGGGCGCGGCCAGCAGCAGGGACAGGACCACCAGGTAGGCGACCGCCTGGATCAGCTCGGCGGTGCCGGCCCAGGACAGCGCGGCGAGCGCCGTCCCGGTCACCGCCACCACCCACAGGCCATAGAGATTGCGGACGAGCACCAGCATCAGCGCGCAGGTCAGCACGAGCGCCCACAGGGTGGCCGCGGCGTATCCGGCGCCCAGCAGCCACGCCCCGGCCAGCCCGACGACGGCGGGGGCCGGGTACCCGGCCGCCAGGGTCAGCACCATCCCCGGGCCACGCGGCCGGCCCCGGGAGAGCGTGACACCGGAGGTGTCCGAGTGCAGGCGGATCCCGCTCAGCCGCCGCCCGGCCAGCAGGGCCACGAGGGCGTGGCCGGCTTCGTGGACCAGCGTCACGAGGTGGCGTACCAACCGGTACCCCGGTGGGCTCCAGGCCAGCAGGACGGCGACGACGGCGACCGCGGCCACCAGGAGCGCACCGGGGGCCGGACTGACCGCGGTCACGCGGTCGTAGAGCTGCTGCCAGGCGGGCGTCATCGAGGGGCGAAGGGCATCCGGCTTAGAACCCGCCGGTGTCCGGGGCCATGTTCGAGAACCGCGAGTAGTGCCCCTGGAAGCCCACCACGATCGTCTTGGTCGGACCGTTACGGTGCTTGGCCACGATCAGGTCGGCCTCCCCGGCCCGCGGGGACTCCTTGTCATAGATGTCCTCGCGGTGCAGCAGGATCACCATGTCCGCGTCCTGCTCGATGGAGTTGTGGGCGGCGATGCCCTCGACCACGAAGTTGTGGGTCCCCATCACCGTGGCGTCGTAGACGTCCTGCTCCCCCACCGGCGTGATGGAGGCGACGCGGTCCCAGTAGACGTCGTTGGTGGCGAGCACCTCGAGGTCGCTGTCGTCCAGGACGCTCGCGACCCTGGCGAGACGCTCGCGGCTCGGGGCGCGCTTCCACATGGCCGAGCCCGAGAACTGTGTGCCCATCGCGGCGGCGAACTGACGGTGCGTCATGTCCTTCTCGGCCAGCACCTCGCGGACCCGGCCCCAGACCTCCACCGGGACGGTGTCGAGGTTGGTGTTCGGTCGGACGTCCTGGAGCAGCAGCGCCAGGTCAGCGGCGATCTGACCGCGGGCGCCGTGCACCCCGATCTCCTCACAGAACCGCAGCTGGTTCTCTGCTCCGTGCACGTGGAGCTGCCAGCCATCGCGGTAGCCGGACTTGCGCACCCGCTTGATCCGCGTGAACACGTTGAAGCGACCCAGCAGGCGCGCCACGTCGTCGATGAGCCGGCGACTCGTCGAGGCGTAGTAGACGCGACCCATGGCGCGCTTCTCGTCGATGTGGACGCAGCCGTCCGTCGCCCACAGGTGCCGCAGGAAGACGCCCACCTGGCGCTTGGGCAGTCCGAACACCCAGTCGGGTACGAACTTCT
>DATBUG010000397.1:0-2292 GCA_036516315.1 Citricoccus sp. | reverse complement strand
GGCCTGACGTACTCCGAGCTCGTGGCCGCCATGCCCCGGGCCGGTGGTGAGCACAACTACCTGCTGCGGGCGATGGGCGCCCGCTGGTCCTTCATCGGCTCGTGGGCCATCGCCGGTGGGTACATCACCATCGTGGCGTTCGAGGCCGTCGCCCTGCCGGAGACCGCGCTCTACCTGTTCCCCGAGCTGAACCAGGTGCTGCTGTGGGAGGTCGCCGGCTCCGAGGTGTACCTCACCTGGGCCCTGGTCGGCGTGGTGGCCGCCGTGGTGATCACCACGATCAACATCCTCGGGGTGAAGCTGGCCGGCGTGGTGCAGACCTTTATCGTCCTGTTCCTGTTCGCCATCGGTGCCTTGCACCTGCTCGGCGCCGTGACGAACGGTGAGCCGGCCAACTTCGAGCCGCTGGTCTCCAACGGTGCGGCCGGATTCTTCGGCGTGCTGATCGTCGTCCCGTTCATGTTCGTGGGCTTCGACGTCATCCCGCAGGCCGCCGAGGAGTGCAACCTGCCCGCGCGGCGCATCGGCCGCTACGTGGTCATCGCGGTGCTGATCGCCGCGGCCTGGTACGTCATGGTCATCCTCACGACGGCGTCCGGGCTGTCCGTGGACGAGCTCGCGTCGAGCGACCTTGCGACCGCGGACGCGATGGGCGCGCTGTTCGGCGCCCAGACCATGGCGAACATCCTCATCGCCGGCGGCATCGCCGGCATCCTGACCTCGTGGAACTCGCTGCTGATGGGCGCCTCGCGGCTGCTCTACGCGATGGCCGAGTCCGGCATGCTGCCGCGCTGGTTCGCCCGTCTGCACCCCCGCTACGGCACCCCGGTCAACGCACTGCTGTTCATCGGGGCGCTGTCCGTGCTGGCCCCCTTCTTCGGCTCGGCCATGCTCGGCTGGCTTGTCGACTCCGGTTCGCCCAGCATCGTCATCGCCTACCTGCTGGTCGGCGTGGCCTTCGTCATCCTGCGCCGCCGGGAGCCGCAGATGGACCGGCCGCTGCGCATCGGCGGCCGCGGGAGCTTCGGCGTGGTCATCGGTGGCGCCTCGGTGGTGCTGTGCGCCGGACTGCTCAGCCTCTACCTGCCGGGGATGCCCGCGGGCCTGGGCCCGGCCCCCTGGATCCTGTTCGGCCTGTGGTGGGTGCTCGGCACCGTCTTCCTGCTGCGTGTGCCGCGCGGCATCACGCCCGGCCCCGACGCCGAACACGAGTTGCTCGCCGTCGTCGCCTCCCGTCACAAGGGACTCAGGCGTTGACGTCGACGACGGTGCGCCCGCGCGTGCGGCCGTCCAGGATGTGCTCGGCGTAGGGGATGGTGTCCGCCAGGGAGATCGTGGTGGTCATCCGGTCCAGCACCTCGAGGTCGAGCTCCTCGGCCAGGGCGGCCCAGGCCCGCCGGCGCAGCTCCGCCGGCGCGTAGACCGAGTTGGCCCCGGAGAGGGTCACCCCGCGCAGGATGAAGGGCGCCACCGTGGTGGGCAGGTCCATCCCCTGGGCCAGGCCGCAGGCGGAGACGGTGCCGCCGTAGGAGACCTGGGCCAGCACATTGGCCAGGGTGGTGCTGCCCACGGCGTCCACCGCCCCGGCCCAGCGCTGCTCCTGCAGGGGCTTGCCCACCTCCTCAGAGAACTCGCGGCGATCGAGCAGCGCGGCGGCACCGAGCCCGCGCAGGTAGTCACCCTCCTCCTCGATGCGTCCGGTGGAGGCCACCACCCGGTAACCGCGGCCGGCCAGCAGGGACACGGCCACGGAGCCCACGCCACCGGCCGCCCCCGTGACGAGGACGTCCCCGGAGTCCGGGGTGACACCGGCGTCGGACAGCTGCAGGACGCAGAGCATGGCGGTGAACCCGGCGGTGCCGATGGCCGCGGCGCGCTCGGGGCTGATCTGGCGGGGCAGCTCGACGAGGGCGTCGCCGCGGACCCGGGCCCGGGTGGCGAAGCCGCCGTTGCGGGTCTCGCCGATGCCGTCCCCGTTGAGGACCACGGTGTCCCCGGTGTCCCAGGCCGGATCGTCCGACCGGGTGACCGTGCCGACGATGTCGATGCCCGGGATGATCGGCCAGCGCTGCAGCACCCCGCGTCCTGTGCCGGTGATGGCCAGCCCGTCCTTGTAGTTGTAACTGGAATAGAGCACGTCCAGCTCCACGGGGCCGTCGAGGAGCTCCTCCTCGGTCACGTCCTCGTCCAGCCGTGCCGGGGCTCCCTGTTCGTCCACGATCACTGCCCGCATGCCGCACCGTCCTCTCGTCGTCCGCCCGCCGCCGGCGGGCCCGCTACCTGTCGTTCCGG
>DATBUG010000396.1:0-2188 GCA_036516315.1 Citricoccus sp. | reverse complement strand
TCCTTGACCTGCAGGGTGGGGGTGACCTCGATCCGGCCGCGCTGCTCCACCGGGAAGTCGGTCTGCTTGGCGACGGCGTTGGCGGCCACGCCGGCGGTCCAGACCAGGGTGTCGGCCTCGAAGGAGCCGGCGTCCGACTTGTCCTCCATGTTGATCAGCTTGAGCAGTCCGCCCTCGGCGCTGGACAGCGAGGTGTTCAGCAGCACCTCGATGCCCCGGGACTTCAGGTGGTCCACGACGCCCACGGCCTGGTCCTCGGACACCTCCGGCATGATGCGGCCCATCGCCTCGATGAGCACGATCCGCGCGTCCGACTGGGCCAGGCGCGGGTTCTTGCGGATGGCCGCCCGGATCAGGTCCTCCATCTCGGAGATGGTCTCGACGCCGTTGAAGCCGCCGCCGACCACGGCGAAGGTCAGGGCACGGGACCGGGCCGCGGCGTCCGTCATGGTGGAGGCAGTCTCGATGCGGTCCAGGATCTGGTTGCGCAGGGTCAGGGCCTCCTGCACGGTCTTCATGCCGATCCCCGCCTCGGCCAGACCCGGGATCGGGAAGGTACGGGTGGTGGCGCCGGCGGTCATCACCACGTCCTGGTACGGGATCTCGAACTCGGCCCCCTCCGGGGTCTGCACGGTGGCCGTCTTGCGCGCGTGCTCCACCTTGACGACCTTGCCCTGGATGACCTCGGTCTGCTTCAGGTGGGTCCGGTGGTCGACGATCATGTGGCGGGCCTCGATGTGGCCGCCGACGACCTCCGGCAGGAACGGCTGGTAGGTCATGTACGGGAGCGGGTCGACCAGGGTGACGACGCCGCCACGCTCCTTGACCTTCTTCTCGAGGTTCTTGGCGACGTACAGGCCGGCGTAACCGCCGCCGACGATCAGGACACGGGGCTTCGGAGACAGCTGCGGGGTAATAGCCATGGAGTACACCCTAGACCCGCACTCGGCACTTCGTGAAACTTCTCACAAAGTAACGATCTCACCGCTCGCGGCGGGCCCGCGCGCGCACCATGCCGACGGCCAGCAACGCGGCCGCGACCACCGCGGTCCCCACCACCAGCACCGGCCGCAGTCCCGGCGCCGGGTCGGTGCGCGCGCTGGCCCGCGGCACCTCGGTGGCCGCCGGGGCGTCCGGGGCCCCCGGCCCGGTCCGGGACGGGGACGGGTTCGCCTCGGCACCGGAGCCCGGGGCCTCGGCGCGCCGGTGGACCCGGATCCAGTCGGCGATGGTGTCCATGGGGTTGCGGTCCACGTGCTCGACCTCGGCCGTGACGGCGGCCCCGGCGTCGATGATCCCGTGGCCGTAGACGGGGTCGACTCCCGGCACCCCGGCGTCCCGGGCCGTGGACAGGATCCGGTGGATCACCTGGTGGGCCGGCATGTCCGGGTGGGCCGACCGCACGAGGGCCGCCAGCCCGGCCACCAGCGGCGCCGATCCGCTGGTGCCCTGCCAGCGTTGCCAGCCGCCCCCGGGGACGGCACCGACGAGCGAGTCGGCCGGCGCTGCGACGCCGATGGAGATTCCTTCCGTCGAGGCGTCCCAACTGGCGGTGCCGTCGGCGCTCAGCCCCGCCACCGTCAGCACGCCCGGGATGGTTGCCGGGGCGCCGGCGGTCATCGCCCCGGAGGCGTGATTGCCCGCGGCGGCCACGATGACCACGTCATTCTCCTCGGCGTGCAGGAACGCCCGGTCCCAGCTCTCGGGCCAGTCCTGGCGCGTCGAGCCCAGGGACATGTTGATGACGTCCGCCCCCTGGTCCACGGCCCAGGTCACGGCCTCGGCGATCTGATCCTCCGCCGAGGGCACGCCCGGTTCGCCGGTCCCGAGGTTCACCGAGACGGACAGCAACCGCGCCTCCGGGGCCACCCCGACCACCCCGTCCGGCCCGGGGTCAGCCCCTGACGCCGGCGGCGGCGCGGACGCGGCAGAGCCGGCGTCGGCGGAGCTGGAGTCGGAACCATCAGATTCGGAGGCGGACGGGGACGCGGAGGCGGGTCCGGTGTCTGACGACGAGCTGTCCCCCGAGCCATCCCCCGCGCCGTTCCCACCGTGGTGACCGTGCCCGGCGAGCACGGACGCCACCAGTGTCCCGTGCTCGGGTACCGGACCCACGGGCCCGGTGCCGTCGGGGCTGCCGCTGCCGGAGACGTCCGTCCCCCCGGTCACCACCCCGGCCAGGTCCGGG
>DATBUG010000395.1:0-2386 GCA_036516315.1 Citricoccus sp. | reverse complement strand
CGCGTGGCCGCCGAGGTCTACGGCCTCACCGGCCAGGACCGCGTGTACCAGGGCATGACCATCGCCTTCGACTTCTCCGTCGAGGAGATCTGGGTTCCCTGGATGGCCGGGGCCACCCTGGTGCCCAAGCCGGCCGGAGCCGCGCTCGTGGGCGAGGAGCTCCACGACTACCTCCGCGCCCAGGACATCACCGGCCTGTGTTGCGTCCCCACGTTGCTGGCCACCCTGACGGACGACCTGCCAAACCTGCGGTTCCTGCTGGTCTCCGGCGAGGCCTGCCCCCAGGACCTGATCAGCCGGTGGCACCGCCACGGCCGGCGGTTCCTCAACGTCTACGGCCCCACGGAGGCCACCGTCACCGCGACCTGGACGACCCTGGACCCCGGACGGCCGGTCACCATCGGCACGCCCCTCCCCACCTACTCAGTGGTTATCCTGGACCCGGAATCCGCACAGCCGGTCCCCCGCGGGCACGTGGGTGAGATCTGCATCGGCGGCATCGCCCTGTCCCCCGGGTACGTACACCGCCCCGACCTGACGGAGAAGGCCTTCATCCCGGACCGCGTCGGCGTGCCCCACAACCCCTCGGGCCGGTTGTACCGGACCGGGGACCTGGGCCGGATCGACGCGGACGGCAACATCGAGTACCTCGGCAGGATCGACCTGCAGGTCAAGATCCGCGGCTACCGGATCGAACTGACCGAGATCGAATCGGTGCTGATGCAGCATCCGGGGATCGCGACGGCCGTGGTCGAGCCCTACCGTCCCCAGCCCGACGTCGTCGAACTCGCCGCGTACTACTGCCGGCGCCAGGACGGCGCAGCCGTCGAGACACGCGAGGCGCTCGCCCTGCTGCGGGACCGGTTGCCCGGGTACATGGTCCCGTCCTACCTCGTGGAGCTCGACAGGATGCCGATGCTGCCCTCCGACAAGGTGGACCGGAAGAAGCTCCCTCCGCCGCAGCCGCAGGACCGGTTGACTGCCGCGGTGGAGTACGTCCCGCCCGAGGGCCCCGCGGAAGAGGAGCTCGCGCGCCTGCTCGGCGAGGTCATGCACCTGGACCGGGTGGGGGCCACCTCACACTTCTTCGACGACCTGGGGAGCGACTCCCTCATCATGGCCCGCTTCTGTGCCCGCGTCCGCGAGCACCCGGAGCTCGGCCAGCCGGTCATGCAGGACGTCTACCGCCACCCGTCGATCCGGGACCTCGCCGCCGTGCTCGAGGAGTCCAGGCAGCCGGCCGGGGCGCCGGTGACCACGTCCGGCGCCGCCGTCGGGACGTCCCGGGCCCCCCATCGGGTGGGCACGGCCCAGTACATCGCGATCGGGACGGCCCAGGCACTGACCTTCGCTGCCCTGACGAGCCTGTCGGCCTTCGTGTTCATCGTCCTGTTCGACTGGCTGACCGAGGCTGCCGACTGGGTCGGGGCCCTGGCGCGCTCGGTCGGGATGGCGGCCGCGATGCTGGCATTCCTCTCCTTGCTGCCCGTCGCCGCGAAGTGGCTCCTGGTCGGCCGGACCCGCGTGGAGGAGATTCCGGTCTGGGGCCTGCGCTACTACCGGTACTGGGTCGTCCGGTGGCTGCTGGACCTGAGTCCTGCCCGGCTCGCCGCCGGGACCCCGGTCTTCCTGTGGTACCTGCGCCTGCTCGGGGCACGGGTGGGCAGGAACACGATCATCCACGGCAACACGATCCCCGCCTATCCTGACCTGCTCAGCGTCGGCCACAACGTGGTGATCGGCCCCGGGACCGTCTTCGGTTGTTATCGCGTCGATACCGGAGTAATCCGGAGCGGTCCGGTGACCGTCGGTGACCGGGCCTTCGTCGGCGCTCACGGCGTGCTGGACATCGACACCGAGGTGGGACCAGGGGCCCAACTGGCGCATGCCTCGAGTCTGGCTCCCGGGCAGCGTGTGCCGGAGGGTGAGGTCTGGCATGGCACCCCGGCGGAGCCGACCACCGACACCTATCGGCACGTGCCCGAGGTCGCTCCGCGGCCCTGGCGCGGCATCGTTTTCGGTCTGTGGGTGATCATCACCCCGGTCCTACTGTCTGCACCGCTGTTCACCGTCGTCTGGATCGTGCTCCACTCCTTCCCCGTGATCGGGGGTCCGCTGATGGGTGCCGAACAGCTCCCCTGGGACGCGTGGCCCTACAACGCGCTCGTGCTGGCCGCCTCCCTGGCGCTGATTCCCGTGGGCATCGTCACGGGACTGATGTGGGTCTTCACCATCCCGAGGCTCATCAACAGGCTCGTCACCCCGGGCCGGGTCTACCCGCTCTACGGACTGGGCTACGTGGCCGCACGCATGGTGATGCGGATGACCAATGCCCGCTTCGGGCAGTTGTTCGGTGACAGCAACTACATCACCGGGTATCTGTCCT
>DATBUG010000394.1:0-1541 GCA_036516315.1 Citricoccus sp. | reverse complement strand
ATGACGAACGCTTCGGCATCTGGGGCGGTCTCTCGGAGCGGGAGAGGCGCCGGCTGCGGAAGCGGTCGGTCTGAGCCCCCTTCCCGCCGCCGTTCCGGCCCGTCCGGCCGGGACGGGGACCGCAGCCCAGTACGTCACCGCCGCGCTCGTCGTCGGCCGGCGGGCGGACCTCGCCCCCGACGCCCTCCGTTCCCTCGTCGCCCAGGTGCGCCGGCCCGAGCGCCTCGTCGTCACCTGCGCCGGCGGGCTGGACGACGCCCTGGCCGCCACGCTCACCCGGATCGCCGATGACGCCGGCCTCACCGTCGAGATCGTCGATGCTTTCCCCACGGCCCCGGCCGATCGCCTCACGCTGACGGGACCGGACGCGGCCACGGAACCCGGCGGGGAACCCGGCACGGAGCACTGGCTCTGGTGGGTCCACGACGACTCCCGTCCCGCCCCGGACGCCCTGCACCGGCTGCTGCGCGCCGTCGAGGCCTCCCCGTCCGTGGCCATCGCCGGCTGCAAGCAGGTCGAGCTCGACCGGCCACGGCACCTGCTCGACGTCGGCGTGGCGGTCACCCGGTCGGGGGAGCCGATCAGCCTGATCGAGCCCGGGGAGCTGGACCAGGGCCAGTACGACGGGCGCACCGACGTCTTCGCCGTGTCCGCCCCCGGCCTGCTCGCCCGCGCCGACGTCTGGAGCGCGCTCGGTGGCCTGGACCCCGAGGGGCCGCCACCGGCCGCGGCCACCGACCTGTGCTGGCGGGCGCGGCTCGCCGGGCACCGCGTCATCGTGGTCCCCGACGCCGTGGTCGGCCACGACGGGACCGGCGAGGCCCTGTTCGCTGGAACGGCGGCGGTCCGCGAGGCCTCGCTCTGGCTACGCCTGAAGCATGCCCCCGCGCTGGCCGTGCCGTGGCTCTGGGCCTGGGGCCTGCTCACCGGGCTCGGCGGACTCGTCTCCTCCCTGCTGGTCAAGGAACCCGGCCGGGGTGGCGCCCACCTGCGCGGGAGCCTGCGCGCGCTGTCCCGCCCGGGCGCGTTGTCCCGGTCGAGGAAGCGGGCCGCCCGCACCCGCCGGGCCCCCCGCTCCGTGGTGCGCCCGCTCCGGGCCAGGGGCCCGGAGGTCCGGTCCTACCGGCGCGGGCTGGTCGACTTGGAGGACCCCGAGGAGGTCATCGGCGACGGCACCGGGTCCACCGCCAGCGGCACCGAGGCCACCGGCGACCACGACGACTTCACGGCCCTGGCCACGCCCGAGCGCAGCTGGGTCGGTGCCGGACTCGTCCTGGCGCTGCTGCTGCTGGGCGGGCTCAGCCTGGCCGGCCTGCGCCACCTGCTGGGGGCACCGGCGCTGACCGGTGGCTCCCTGCTGCCCGTCTCCGGTTCGGCGGCCGAGCTGTGGCGGCACGCGCTGACCGGCTGGTCCCCGGCCGGGGCAGGGGCGCCCGTGCAGCCCGGCCCCTTCGGCCTCGTGGTGGCCGTGCTGGGCGCGGCTGGCTTCGGGTCGGCGGCCCTGGTCTGGCTGACCCTGCTGGCCATGCCGCTGGCGGCCG